>JAUNAE010000058.1 GCA_030527765.1 Eubacteriales bacterium | reverse complement strand
CCTGCGGTCATGCGTCCCTGCGGTCATGTCAATCCCCTGCGGTCACGTCCCACATTGCCGGTATCGGCAAAAAAAACGATCAAAACGATCGAAAAAATTTGAATTATTTTTGCCGATAATGTGTTATACTCATAAGAAAGTGGACAGAAAAGAGTTACAGTTCAGACCGTGAATTGTAATATATTTTCCGGAGGTGAGTATCGTGAAGTATTTATCTGTTGCGGAAGCGGCTAAGAAGTGGGGAGTTTCTGAAAGAAGTGTTCGAAATTACTGTGCGAAAGGACGGATTCCGGATGCTTTTTTGACCGGTAAGACATGGAATATTCCTGAAACAGCAGAAAAACCATCTCGAGCGAAGGTTAATAAGGAACGTCCGGGAACTTTGCTGGAGATTTTGAAAAATGAGAAGAAGAGCGGAATCAAAGGTGGAATTTATCACAAGGTTCAGATTGATCTGACTTATAATTCGAATCATATAGAAGGAAGCAAACTGACACATGATCAGACCCGCTATATTTATGAAACAAATACGATAGGTGTTGAGAAAAGCAGTAGTCTGAATGTCAATGATATTATTGAAACTGCAAATCACTTTCGATGTATTGATTTGATAATAGCTTGGGCGAATTTACAAGTGAGTGAAAAAATGATAAAACAGCTTCACTTTGTTCTAAAAAATGGAACAACAGACAGTCGTAAGGAATGGTTTGCGGTTGGTGATTACAAAAAAATCCCAAATGAGGTCGGAGGCAAAGAAACAGCTTCACCGGAGGAAGTTTCGGAGAAAATGCATCAGCTGCTTTCCAAATATAATTCGATAAAAGAGAAAACATTGGATGACATCTTGAATTTTCATTATCAGTTTGAACGTATTCACCCATTTCAAGATGGCAATGGCCGTATTGGCAGACTACTTATGTTTAAGGAGTGTTTGCGAAATAAGGTCGTTCCCTTTATTATTGAGGATGATCTGAAGATGTTTTATTATCGAGGCTTATCTGAGTGGAACAATGAACGGGGATATCTGAGGGATACCTGTCTGACAGCACAGGACCGTTTTAAACTATATCTGGATTATTTCCGCATTACATATTAAGATAACTAAGACTGCCCATACACCCAATGGGCAGCACACCTTATTGCAGCAATTTGAGTGACTAACACGCAGTCTGCAAATGATCAATTTGCAAAATAATCTTAACGATTCAAAGGAGGTTTCTATGAGAAAGAATAAACATCTGTCAAAGCTGTTCCTGAGTATCTTCACAGCAGCCGCAGTTTTGGGAACCGGTCATATGGCTTCGGCAAGTGCCGAAATAATACAGCTCGAAGAAGAATCCACCGCTGATGCGATGTCTGCGGAGGAACTTGCACACCGTGAAGTGTTAGAAGAAATCACATTAAAGGAAAGTTCCAGCGAAAAAGAAAGCCTGCTGAATATCTCCGTCAGGAACACGACAGGAGATTTTCTGCCGGAGATTTCCATTTATTATGCTGCTCTCGATGAAAATGGAGAGGTTCTGACAGCCCATTCTTTAATGGCTGAAAGGATCGAGAAAGACGAATCCAAACTCACGGGAAATTTTTCCGTACACTGCAGCTTGGAGGATATTTCTTACATAGAAATTAATGCATTTGGCTACGGGGAGCCTTCCGGAACTGAAGGAGGCGGTTACGTGATCAAAAATAGAGATGTGTTCACCAAGACGCTGATCTATCGTCTCGATGAAGCGGAATGCGTTACAGAAGATGGTGTCCTAAAGTATATCTGGAAATACTAATAAAAATGTTGCGTGGGAAAGTAGGTAGGGGGATTTTGGCACACAAAAAACGGTCCAAAAAGCCCCGTCCCTACGTTAAACACCAAAAGCCCCGTCCCTACGTTGGAGGAACAATTATGCCGATGAATATGAAAAAAACAAAAGAGGAACTTCAGTGGGAAATGATTCAGAAGCGTTTCCTTGGTTATGACCAGGAAAAATTTATTCGAATTTTTGATCTGGAGCATGACGATGAAAATATTTTCATCACTTTTCTTGGAAGAAACTACAGAATTGACCGAAAAGGCGGCCTGATGTACGAAGGAGACCGACAGGCCTCCATCGATGAAACCGTGTCTGTCTATGAACTGCTCACAACGTCAGAGCATGTTCCTTATGTACAGGGAAGATGGGAGTCGATTGCCTCTCTGTGCACTAACACCACGGACACCTCTCTCGGAAGATACATCGAATATCTGAAGCCTTTCCGGGATAATTCAGAGCTGATGCAGAAGACTTTGATCGAAATGGGTGCAGAACCTGCGAACAAAGGTGATGTCAGCGCGGTACTTACCGTATTCCCCAATATTCCGGTGTGGTTCCAGTACTGGGAAGCGGACGATGAATTTCCGGCATCGATTCAGTTTCTGTTCGATGCGGGAATTACAGAGCATTTTCGCTGGTCACTCTTGTGGAATCTCATGACGATGATTACCGACCGGATGCTGGAAACCGCAGGACTTCAGTAACCCCCGGGGGGCTTCCGATCATCCAAAACCTGTGCTGGCATAACGTAGGGACGGGGCTTTTTGGCACACGAAACACCGTGCCAAAAGCCCCGTCCCTACGTTCAGTATTTTCAGTAACCCCCCGGGGGGCTTCCGACCATCCAAAACCTGTGCTAAAATTGTTCTGTTGAAACGTAAGCGGAATGAAGAATGTGGAAGAATGTTGGGAGGGGGATTTTGCCACACGAAATCCCGTTCCAAAAGCCCCGTCCCTACATTCAATGAGAGAATGATGTGCTTCGCAGCGTAAAACCTGCGAAGCATTTTTTATTATTTGAGAGGATGTGAGTGCGTGAAAAAATATATTATTCATCGTTTTTTGCAGCTGATTCCGGTGCTTATTGGAATCACGTTTCTTTCGTTTGCCATGATGCGTATTGCAGGCAGTGATGCGATCACGGAAATGTACGGTGATAAAGGAGCAGTAGCCCAGGAAATCATCGAGGCGAAGAAGGCAGAACTGGGACTGGATAAACCCTTTCTTACGCAGTATGTGAGTTGGGTTGGCGGCATGCTGACCGGGGATATGGGTACCAGTTATGTATCCGGAAAAAATGTTTTCCAGACATTTACGTCAAAATTACCTGCAACCTTGCTGCTGACGGCATTATCGATTTTGATGACAGTAGTGATTTCCATTTCACTGGGAGTTCTGGCAGCAGTACGCCATGATAAATTTACGGATTATTTTCTACGTTTTTTCAGTTTTGTGGGAAACTCTCTGCCAAACTTTTTCGTGGCATTGCTTCTTATGCAGTTGTTGGCGATTCATTGGCAGATTCTGCCGGTTATATCAAACGGCACAACCATGAAAAGTGCACTGATGCCAACGCTGACTCTGGCGATTGCCATGTCCGCAAAGTATATGAGACAGGTCCGTGCGACGGTGCTGGAGGAACTTAACAAAGATTATGTCATTGGAGCGAAGGCGAGAGGCGTGCGTTCTCATGTGATTTTGTGGAAAAGCGTTCTGAAATCTTCCATGCTGACGATCATTACTCTGTTGGCGTTGTCTATTGGAAATCTTCTCGGTGGTACGGCCATTATTGAGAGTATTTTCATGTGGGATGGTGTTGGAAAACTGGCGGTAGATGCCATTACCATGAGAGATTATCCCCTGATACAGGCCTATGTTGTCTGGATGGCGATTATTTATGTACTTGTTAATTTAATCACGGATCTTCTATACCATGTACTTGATCCGAGAATTCGTCTGGGGGTGAGTGAAGGATGAGTCAGGTAACTGTCCGCAAACAGAAAATCAGGAAGGACAGCGTTAAGATTCGTCTTATCATTTTCGGAATTCTTGCAATTCTGTTGATTGTCTGTTCTTTGTTTTCTAAATATCTGACACCCTATGACCCATATCTTCAGGATTTGAACATTGCCAAGGCAGCGCCTTCTGCCGAACACTGGCTGGGGACAGATCGATATGGAAGAGATATGCTGTCCCGTGTCATTGTTGGAAGCAGAACGAGTATTTATTCCACCCTTCTTCTGGTGGCAATCATTACCATCATCGGAACCGCTGTTGGCGTATTTTGTGGATGGGTTGGTGGAGTCGCAGATACCGTATTAATGCGTATTTCTGATATGTTTCTTGCATTCCCGGGCCTGGTATTTGCCATGGCGGTTGCCGGAGTTCTGGGAGGCGGTCTTCACAATGCGATCATTGCGCTGGCAGCAATTTCTTGGCCGAAATATGCCAGAATTGCCCGAAGTCAGACACTTGCTCAAAAGGAAACAACCTGGATGAAGGCGGCACGACTTACGGGAAGTTCCACGGCCAAAATGATCTTCAAACACATTCTTCCGAATATCATGGGACCGATTCTTGTAACATCCATGCTGGATATCGGAACAATGATGATGGAACTGGCAGCACTTAGTTTCCTTGGCCTTGGAGCGAAGCCGCCAATCGCAGAATGGGGAAGTATGATGAGTGACACCCGTTCTCTTATGACGACATCCCCGTGGATCACCTTTTCCCCGGGTATTGCAATTTTTATTTCGGTTATGATTTTTAATCTTCTGGGAGATACCATCCGGGATTATGCAGATCCGAAGACCAGAGGAGGCAGATGATGGCATTACTTCGATATGAACATGTAGATATCTCCTACAACGGAAACCTTACGGTTAAGGACGTAAACTTTACTTTGGAGCAGGGTGAGATTCTTGGAATTGTAGGAGAAAGCGGTTGTGGCAAGTCCACACTGATCAAGGGAGCCATGGGACTGCTCGGCAATTCTGGTCTCGTGACCCGCGGAGATATCTGGTACAAGGACAAAAATCTGCCGGATTTGTCTCCGAGGGAACTTCGCAAAATCAATGGGCCGGAGATTGGAATGATTTTTCAGAGTTCCGGAAGTTCCTTCTGTCCGATTCGAACGGTTGGAGCACAGCTCTATGAGATTATGAAAGAACATCAGAAAATTTCAAAAAAAGATTTCCGGGAGTATGCATTAGAATTGCTGGGAAAATTGGGATTTGAAGATGGACAGAGAATTTTGAACAGTTATCCCTTTGAACTTTCGGGAGGCATGCAGCAGAGAGTCGGCATAGCGGCGGCGATGCTTTTGAATCCAAGCGTCCTGATGGCGGATGAACCGACATCGGCTTTGGATGTGTCTGTTCAGAAGCAGGTAGTTGAGGAAATGCTTCTTCTCCGCGAGACCTTCGGAACTTCGATTATGCTGGTAGCCCATAACATTGGAGTGATTGGAGCCATGGCAGACAAAGTCCTTGTTCTGAAAGACGGAGAAGTTGTTGAATACGGCGAGACGAAGCAGGTTCTGACAAATCCTCAGGCTGAGTATACAAAGAAACTGCTTGCTGCAGTTCCGAGACTTGTAAGATCGAATTGAGAAAAGGGATATACACCTTATATCCGGATGTTAGGAGGCGATAATACGCATGAAACCGATTCTGAAAGTGGATCATGTGACGAAATCTTTTTCCAGAAAGGGACAGGAAGATCTGGTCGCAGTGGATGATATTTCCTTTGAACTGATGCCGGGAGAGTGCCTTGCAATCATTGGAGAAAGCGGATCCGGAAAAACTACCGCCGTCAATATGATTACCCGATTGGAAGATGTGAGTTCCGGACAGATTACGCTGAATGGAAGATACATCACCAATCTGAAGGGAAAAGTTCTTCGGCAGGTGTATCAGGAGATGCAGATGGTTTTTCAGACACCGACGGATTCTTTTGACCCAAGGTGTACGTTAGGTGATGGAATAGGAGAAAGTCTTCGAAATGTGGGAATGTCCCGTAAGGAGACCCGGAAGGAAGTTGGAAACCTTCTGGAAAAATGTGGTCTTCCGGCAGAGTTTGCGGATCGATATCCCCATCAGGTCAGTGGAGGTCAGTGCCAGAGAGCTGCAATTGCAAGAGCACTGGCAGTGAAACCGAAACTTCTGATTTGTGATGAAGCAACCTCAGCTCTGGATGTGACGATTCAGAAAGAGATTATCGAACTTCTGAATGAACTGCGTTCCCAACAGGGAGAGGCACTGTCCATTTTGTTTATCTGTCACGATATTTCTCTGGTACAGCAGTTCTGCGACCGGGTTGTGGTCATGTATCATGGAAAAATCGTGGAAGAAGGAACACCAGATGAAGTGATCATGCATCCGAAAAATGAGTACACAAAACGCTTAATCGACAGCGTGTTGTAAATAACCGAATCAAGTAAGCTGCTTCAAATGAGCAAGTGATGGAGCAGATTGCGAATGTCTGCTTTACTTGTTGAGAATTCAGAGTGATTTAGAAAGGACGGGAAAAGAATGAAAAAGAAATTTGCATCTCTTATGACCATGTGTCTTGCTGCGACATTGTTTGTAAGCAATGCATCTGTAGTTGCACATGCAGAAGCTGAGAAGACGATGGTGATTGGAGATACCACCTTCAACTCCGAGAACTGGGAGGAGACCGTTGATCCTCATACCACTTACAACGGATGGGCATGTATTCGTTACGGTGTAGGAGAGACACTTGTTCACTATACCGACAGCATGGAACTGGAACCATGGCTGGCAAAAGAATGGACGAACGACGGTGACTGCACATGGACCATCACCCTTCAGGATGATGTGACATTCCACAGTGGAAGAGCCATGGATGGAGAGGCAGTAAAACAGTGCCTGGATCATCTTCTGGAAGTTCATGACCGTGCACCGAGCGATACAAAGATCACAGATGTTCAGGCGGACGGTCAGGTTCTGACCATTACAACAAGCGAGCCGAATCCGGCACTTATGAACTATCTTGGTGATCCATACGGATGTCTCATCGATGTGGATGCAAGCGATTTTGAGACAGGTGTTGTGTCCGGTACAGGTCCTTATGTAGTAAAAGACATGGTAAGCGATGATCACCTGACACTGACAAAAAATGAGAACTACTGGAACGGAACTCCGCATATCGATGAGCTGACCATTCGGACATTGTCTAACGGTGATACTCTTTCCGCTGCTCTGATGGCAGGAGATATCGACGCTGCATACGGTATGGCATATGAGGCATATCCGAACTTTGAGAACGGTTACTTCCAGTTTTCTGCAATTCAGACATCCCGGGCTTTCTTTGCTTCTATGAATATGGAAAGTTCTGTGATTCAGGATGCAGCGGTAAGAAAGGCTGTTGCATTTGGTATTAATAAAGAAGGATTCGTTACAGCACTTCTGGATGGTCATGGTGTGCCGGCAAATGGAGCATTCCCGGATGGATTCTCCAACTTTGGCGGTGAGAATATTACAACCGAAAGTTACGATCCGGAAGCAGCGAAGACCGTGCTGGAGGAAGCTGGCTGGGTTGACGAAGACGGAGATGGCATTCGCGAGAAAGATGGTCAGAAACTGGTGATCCGCTGGCTGACCTATCCGAGCCGTCAGGAACTGCCGCTTCTTGCAGAATCTGCCCAGGCAAGTCTTAAAGAAATCGGTATCGAAGTTGATATTAACTGTACAGCAAACCGCCGTGAATTCCTGGCAGATATGAGCAGCTGGGATATCTACGCATCTGCACTTGTAACTGCACCATCCGGTGACCCACAGTACTTCTTCACAACAAGCTGTGTACCGGGGATGAGCTACAACTTCGGTAATTACAACAATGATGAGGTAAATGCACTGATTGAGGAACTTGCAACTGAGTTTGACACAGACAAACGTGGGGAACTGGCAATCCAGCTTCAGCAGAAAATTCTGGATGACAATGCTTATGTATTCTGTTCCTTCCTGGAGATGAACATGATCTCCAAGAGCAACGTTACCGGATATACCGCTCATGCATGCGATTACTATCAGGTAACCGCTGACCTTGATATTGAGAAATAAGGAATGTGCATTTCATAAGGGGAAATATAAGATTCAAATTGATTTGGAATCCATAGAAAGATAGAAAAATAGATTCCCGGCTCCAAAGTGAGTCGGGGATTTTTTCGTTTTCGGATGAAACTTTCCTGTGAAACGGACATATCTTCTGAGACAGATATCAGCTTGGATAACAGTTGATTGCTTCGATAACTTCTTTACGAGGGAAAGCTCTTGTTATAGAATAAATGACAGGTGCGTATTCGTAATCTTAAATATAGCAAAAAGGCTGCGTTAAATCGCGAATCTCGTAAGAAGATTCGCGTGCAAGTTCGGCAGTTGCGAAGCAACTTTCTTCTGCCGAACTCTGCGATGAAGGATTACGATTGGATGGCAAATACAGAAAAAAACCTGCAAAAATACGAGGAGAAAGTGTATGAAATTCAAGTTGCTTGTTAAGGCTGTGGAAATGCTGCTTGGAGATGTGTATTCGGATGAAAAAAGGGCGAATACATGGGATATGTATCAAACGATGAAAGTTCTTTCACTTGGACTGATCCTAACATTAGGCGGAGCTGGATTCACAATCTACGGAGTACTTGGTCAAAAAGTAAAAATGGTTGTGATCGCAATAGTATGCCTGTTTTTGGGGATATGGGCAATTGTATCCTGGAAAAATGAGACAATTAAGATTTTATCAGAAGAAACTTTTGAGTATACTAACCTTTTTGGAAAAACGAAGATGTATCGCTTTGCTGACATTACCGGACTGAAAGAACACAGAGATTCTGTGGATGTGATGCTTGGACAGGAAAAAGTTCATATCGACAGCAACGCTGTTATGTCGGAAAAACTGATTCAGAAATTAAGAATTGCACTGTCAGGAAAAATCTAACGGAATCGTTGGAGGTGTGTGAAGGAAGATGCGAGGTAACAAAAATGTCTAAGTCGTTAAGTGAACTGCAGATCTGTGTCGAAGATGATATAGAACTGATGGGTGATCGGCGGATCGTCTATCTGAAGAAAACAGAAGGTGTTATCGTAGATTACGATTATTTCCCCGCAGAAGATTATGAAGAAGCCATCACTCTGAAAGATTTACAGGAAAAATTATCGGTACTGTCTATGACGAAAGATCTTGAGCAGAAACCGAATACAGCACAAAAAAAGCTTGCGGTAATTTTCCCGGGAATTGGATACACCTGCGACAAACCACTTCTGTACTACGGCATTCGTCTGGCAAAAGGAAAGGGATATGAGGTTGTCACGGTAGATTACAAAGGATTTCCGCCAAAGGTCAAAGGAGATACTCAAAAGATGGAAGAGTCACTCCGAATTGCAAAAGAGCAGACGGTGGAAATTCTGAAACAACAGAAATGGGATGAATATGATGAGATTGTATTTATCTCAAAGAGTATCGGCACGGTGGCAGCTTCCTGGTATGCAAAGGAACACAAACTTTCGGTGAAGAGTGTTCTTATGACACCCTTAACCGAAACATATCAATACGCAGATCTTCCGGCAATTGCCTTTCATGGATCTCAGGATCCATGGGCAGATACAGAGAAGATTCGCCGCATGTCTAAAGAAAAAGAAATTCCACTCTACCTCACAGAAGGGGGAAATCATTCCCTGGAAACAGGCGAGATCGAGTATGATCTGAACACGCTGAGAAATGTGATGCATACACTGGAGAGTTATCTTATGTAGGAAGCAAGTGAGAAAAAACCCTTTTTACAGAGACGGCAGAATCCTTGTTATTCTATAAGAAACAAAGATGAGGCACGCAAAAAGGGGGAGACAATATGTTGTTGCTCTTATTTGTCATATTGATGTTAGGTGTTTTTGGAAAGCTTCTGGTTTTCGCAATTAAACTGTCCTGGCAGATTTCCAAAATTATTATCACGCTGGTTGTGGTTCCATGTATCCTGACAGTCCTGGCACTGTGCGGTTATATGAACTATTTGATTCCGATTTTGTTGATCGTGGGAGTTTTTGCCTTGCTGAAAAAGGCTTAAGGTTTTGTTAAAAAATAACAAATACGCATTAGGAGATATCTGAAGTTCAGGGGCTTAGTGCGTCATCATGAGAGAAATTTACACTGAGTCTGACTACAGGCTCAGTGTTTTTTTCTGTGATGACCGCCTGAATTTCGGATCCTGATGCGGGGTTGGAGCTGCGTAGAGTTCTCCGACAGAGACCTGTTGCTTCTGAGAACAGCAGGGGGTTGCGGCCGATCGCTGTAGTGAAAATAGGTTACAGTTCACTCGTGAACTGCAACGAAATAGTGATCAAAGAGTTACGGTTCACTGGAAGTATCCTACTGTTCTCTGTGAACCGTAACAGCAAAGGAGAATATCTATGAGAAAAATCAAATTCGGTACTCTGGCATGTGAAGTTGTTGTAACAGAAAACTGCGTGATTCGTTCAGAGGGAAGTTATCCTTATGGAAGAAGCACCATTGCCTATGCAGTGGAACGCTTTTTTGCCAATAGTTCCCGTTTCCGGGAGGACAGTACCTATGAGAGCTGGCAGCTTCGTCTGGGAAAAGGCAAGAGCCGTGCAAAAAAATTCTGCTATCTGATTCCGGCTGCTCTCATGGATCTTCCGGGGGAATGGGTGAGACTTGGCGGCATCATCGATACGACCGGAGTCAAAATCCGGCAGGTGTATATTCTGAAGGAACTGCCGGGACTTCAGAAAAAGAAGAAATCGGAGAGACCATGAACATGTCAAAGAGTTACAACATCCGATTTCTACAGAGTTCACAAACCTGTCACAGATTGTACCCAAACTGGACACAAACATACGGTATAGTACTAACCATAAGAGATGCAACAACAAATTTCTTATAAAAAAACTTTTTCTTTTTCATACACCTCTCTCAGTGAAGGCTGAGAGAGGACTCCTTCCCAAACAATTCCGCGCTTTGCCTTTTGGCAGGCGCGTTTTTAATTTGGAAAAAATGTTCCGTATGAGCTACAGATTAGGTTGTATTTACGACAATTCACGCCAATTGAGAATTTTCGTTGCTATAATTAAAAGTAACAGATGGAAACAGGATTATGAATATCCGTTTTGTCAAACAGAACATATGAGAGGAAATCCTATGAAAAAGAAAAACCTTGCAATGAAAATGGCAGTTCTTATGGCCGGTGTCATCGCAGTGAACACCGGAGCCCAGACTTTAGTCTATGGGGAAGAAACAGAAAGTGCTTTTCAGGAAACAATGAAAGCAATGTATGAAAACCCGGAAATGCAGTACAAACCTTATGCAAGATGGTGGCTGGCAGAGGGTTCCCATACGGATACAACTCTCCGAGAGTCTATTCAGGAATTGTATGATGCAGGATATGGCGGAGTGGAATTTGTTACTCTGGATGAGTCACAGTTTCTGGACAATGAGACCTATGCCTGGGGTTCTGATGAGTGGATTCACGACACAAAGGTTATTATTGAGGAATGTGCAAAACTTGGGATGAGTGTCAGCATGACCAGCGGTACGAACTGGGCAACGGCCAATCTTATGACCATTGAGCCGGATCAGGAAGCTGCAGCACAGGAACTGGGATACATGAGCGTCAGTGTAGAAGGCAGTGAGGATGAAACGGAAGTGACCAGTTATTCCGGAGAACTTCCCAAGTGCGCTCTTCCAAATGGGGCAACGAAGCAGACGCTTGTAAAAGTCATTTCTGCAAAGGTAACCGAGAGGGGAACCGAAAAAGATGATGAGAACTTCACACCTACAAAGTTGGATATGAGTTCTATGAAAGATGTGACAGAACTTGCCAAAGATGAGGATGGAGACGGTGTTTATTCCATTGATTTTGCAGCAGAGGACAATGGAGAGTATGACCTGATTGCCTTTTATCAGTATGGAACCGGTGAGACACAGAGCCCGGCAGTATCACCGAGTTATACAATCAATTATCTTTCTACCGAGGGAGCAGAGGCAGTCATCGACTATTGGGATTCCAATGTGTTGACAGAAGAAGTGCAGGGGCTGATCGATCAGATTGATGAGTGTGACCTCTATATGGACTCCCTGGAACTGGAACCACGGGGGAAAAATTCTACAGGTATGCTGTGGTGCAAAGATATGCTGGAGCAGTTCAAAAACCGAAGACAGTATGATGCAGACGAGCTTCTTCCATTTGCCATTGCGACCAGTACGAGAGCAGGAGCCTTTGGTTCTCCATTCGTATATATGTATGAACCGGCTGAGGAAGAAGATCAGGCAGAAGCAGATAATCTGCGCAGAGATATTTATCAGACACAGACAGAACTGTACACAGAAAACAGCCTGGAAGTTCTGGCGGACTGGCTTCACAGCAAGAATATGAAACTCCGTGCAGAGAATTCTTATGGAAGAAACTTTGAAATCTCTGAGCCGATCACGGCACTGGATTATGTGGAGACAGAATCCATGGAGTTTGCAAACGAGAGCGATATGTACCGCGGTCAGGCAGGAGCGGCACATTTGTTTAACAAAAGATATTCCAGTGAGTCGGGTGCCTGGGTTATGAGCAACTATGTATACAATAACAACTACTATCGTCAGATGTTTTATATGCAGTATGCTTCCGGTATCCAGAAGACCGTAACTCATGGATATTCTTCCGAATACGGTCCCGAGGGCAGAGTTTCCTGGCCGGGTTATGAAGGTATGAGCAATGTATGGTCTGACCGTTTCAACAAACGTCAGCCGGCAGCATTGGATTATCCGGAGGAAAACGTTCATTTCAGCCGAATCCAGAAAGTTCTGGAGGCCGGAGTTCCGCAGATGGATGTGGCAATTCTGAGATCGGACTATGGATATAACAATTCCGTCGTTCCGGGAAATCTGATGTCTTTTGTGAAACAGGGTGTTTATACGAATAAATCCCACAATCAGGATGCATATTACTGGAGAGATCTGGAATTACAGAACAATGGATATACCTATGATTATTTTTCTCCGTATTTACTGACAGAAGAGTCTGTGACAAGTGAGAACGGGCTTGTGAATGCGGATGGCGTTGCGTACCAGGCACTGATCGTGATGGAAGATGAGATGCCTTATGATTCTGCGGTGGAATTGTTGGAGTATGCAAAGAACGGACAGCCGATTGTGTTCGTAAATAACGTATCTTCTATGGTAGCGAATCCGGAAGTCTTGAAAGTGAATACGATTGCGGCAGGCACAACCGGAAGCAATGACGGCAAAGACGAGGAACTGGCGAAGGTTGTTGCTGAAATCAAAGAGCAGGATTGCGTCCGTACAGTAGATTCCACCGAAGACGCAATGGAGGCACTTCAGGAACTTGGAGTTTATCCAAGAGCACAGTACGTAGAAGAGAATCAAAATCTTCTCACAGTTATGAGAAAATCCGAGGAAGCAACGTATCTGTACGTGTACAATTATATGTATGAGGATGAGGAACATTATGAAGGAAAGATCTCTGTAGACGGAGCATACGTGCCATATGTTCTCAATACCTGGAATGGGGATGTAAAGAAGTGTGAGCAGTATGAAACGGACAATGGAAGAACTGTTTTGAACGTAGACATTGCTCCGGGAGAAGTGATGATTTTCCTGATGGATCCGGAGGGAACAGATGGAGAGATCGCTGCAGAGGAAAGTGATGTGGCTGAACTTGCGCTCAGCAAGTGGAGTCTTGTAGTGGATTCTTATGAACCGGGAGAGAAACTGACTCGAACAGAACTGAATGAAGAGACCGGAATTGAAACCACAGAAGTGACTTATAATACGACTCATCGAATGATTGAAGTCGGTGAGTTGGAGGAACTTGTTTCCTGGAAAGATCTGGAAGCTGTCGGGGAGGAAGTTTCCGGAGCAGGTACTTACTATAATGAACCCATAAATTAAGACAAAAAAATCGTTGTTTCTAAGTTGGATT
>JAUNAE010000506.1 GCA_030527765.1 Eubacteriales bacterium | reverse complement strand
CGCCGGAACCGACACCAACACCGACGACTTATACATACAAGGTCATTTATGATGCAAATGGTGGAACTGGTGGTCCGTCTAATGCGACGAATGCAAATACGACTGTAACTGTTTGGCAGCCGATGGTTAGGTCTGCAGTGCCGACTAGAAAGGGATATACGTTCACTGGCTGGAATACAGCGGCAGATGGCTCGGGTACTTCTTACAAGAGTGGATCGCGTTTATATCTTTCTAGTGACGGTATCAGAACCATCACGTTGTATGCACAGTGGTCAAGAAACTACACCTATAAGTATACAAAGGTGAAGAGGTTCCTTGTCGAATCTATAAGAAACATCGACTACGGTGTTTATTTCGATAATAAGGAGGCTACTCTCCCGACAACTGCTGGCTATAACCATGAAACGGTAGATGGTACTGATTATCTCGCTGTTTCGACGGTTGGATATGATAAGTCACATTTCTACAGCCATACAACGTATCTTGATATAACAGCGCTTGCAAGTAAAATGAGAGATGCATCAGGTAATAGTGCTATTAACGAGGAATTTATTGCATATCATATAGAAAATGGAGTTCAAAGCTTCTATAGAGATAATGGAATTGAAGCACTTAGAAAATATTCCAGTGCCGCTGATTTTATGAATAATGAAATGAATACTCTGATTGCCGTATCGGAAGACACTTTAAGAGAACTTATGGCAGCTGATGGATATGGCCGTGACTGGACGTCAGAAAAATATTTTTCATTATGCCGCATCTGGGCAGAAGCTATGGATGAGTGGTGTGAAAACGATGGCATGGGTACTTGGGATCGTTATCTGTATGGAAATGAAAATCATAATTACACGCCCTATGATGGATATAAAGGGCTTCCCGGTATCATGTACGCATGCGGCTTCCACTCACTTGGAATGAGAAAAGTAATCGTAGGCTCTGCAGAGGTCTATATGCGCGAGAAAGTATACGAGACTGAAGAATAAAGAATACAAAACAGGAGGCGGCCGAAAGGACTGCCTCCTGTTTTGTAACTAAACCATCTCATTTTTTCGGCAGATTATCATCTCTTTTGAGTGACTATATAACATTGAAATATGCAAAAAGACGTTCCTAGAAATCAAACCGACGGAGTTCCTGGGGGAGAGACCAGAGACTCCGTTTTTGACTTCGAATTGATATGATCTTTGTGTTTCCCTTGTCTTGTTTCCTTTTTTATGTTCATTTTTCAGGAATACACCTGTTCTTGTCCTTTTTTTGACATTAAATGTGTAATTTCCTTCAAAATTCCCGAAACAAAAAAGATTTTCATCCATATTAATAGTGTAAGAAGTTTTAGGTTACTTACCATGGCCGTTTTTGTCGGCAATGGAGTACTTATAGCACCGGAAAGGAGGCAGCAAAGGAGAACTCTTCTTTGCGACAGGTATGAGAAAGAATAAAACTCTTTCCATCTTGCTGAGTGCTGTCATGGCAGTATCAAACGTGGCACCCATTTACGCGGATGTCGTTGGTACGAATACTGGCGGAGATTCCGTAACCGCATCAGTTTTGCGTGATGGCAGGGCAGTGAATGCTGCAATCAAACGTTTGGCAGGCAACGCTGTATCTGGTACGGAAGATACCGTTGTGGTGGCAGACCAGTATGTGCGCCGTATTGCGTTTAGCCGTGGAGTGCCGGATGACGCACAGGCGGAATTGATTTCTTCGGTGGGCACACCGGTTTACGCATATTTTCAGCCGGACTATGCCGAGGATATCACTGCGCAGGTAGACGCTGCTAATGCGATGATTGAAGCAGACAGTTTCGCGGAACCTGTAGAAGGAATTACCGGATCTGATGATGTAACAGGCGGCATCGTCGGAAGTGGAACTTTAAGTGTTGGAACCATTGTAATCGCAACTGATGCAGACTCAGTGAGCTATGGATCGGATGCATCCTATATGTTTTCCGGCCTTACGGCTCTGACTGATATCAATGGGTTGCAGGATATCAAATTTACTGATGTTGAGGATGCAAGCTGCATGTTTTATGCAGATGCCTCTTTGACAGATGCTTCAGCTGCTTATGATTATGTGTCAGAGAAGACACTGGTAGCTGAGAACGTCTTCCTTGGAACTGGCGTTTCTGAATCAGTAAAAGATTCCTGGTTTACCGAAAAAGAAGAATCTCCTGTTCCGGAAGAACTGACAGTTGCTGACGAGGAGGAGCAGGATACAATTTCTGTAGTGGAAGAAGCAGATGACGTCACCATTGAAGAAGCAGAAGGTGTAGTAAGCGGAGATCATACCGATGATAATCTGCTGATCGAAGATTCTGCATCTGTTGTGGAAATGATGGAAGAAGAAAACACATGGCGCGAGAAAATGCGTCTTGCGGACTTCTACATTGGTGGACAGTCAATAGAAGAAGATCTTTCTTCTATGCGTCTGATTCTGGCTACAGAAGATGCCGACATTGTTATTGATCAGGAACATGTGATTTCTTCAATGGATGGCCTTTATCTTCTGCAGTACGAATCCGTAGAGGATGCGATCATCGCAT
>JAUNAE010000057.1:1603-13831 GCA_030527765.1 Eubacteriales bacterium | reverse complement strand
GGTCAGGCTGCGCTGAACTGCGACCGAGGTGGGCTCGATGCCCGGAATAATCAAGTTAACGCATTTATTTTTATCTGCTGTAATACGAAACAGTGAGAAGTAGCTCATTGGCTTGAGAAAAACCGTGACCGGGCAGATGTATTTGCAGAAGGCTCTGTTGTCTTTCAGGCGATAAGCCAGTAGAATTCCCGCAGCATAATATAAAATGTTGCCGGCTATGAAAGCCTTGAACATGATTTGTTCTATATTTGCCGCGCGGCTGAAGAAGAGCACCGCGACGAAAATCAGCGAGATTGCAAATACGATATATCTGATCCATCCGATCCTTTTTCTTTGATGGCTCTGCGGTGTTTTGTACGGCAGGAAGTCCAGGACCATGGCTGTCCAGCAAGCGTAACCGCACCAGCCTCTCCCGAAGATCAGCGGCCCGAAGATCTTCGCCACCGCGTAATGTATCGTCGCGGCTTCGAAAACGCCGGTGAAAAGGTAGTACCAGAATCCCTCGATCTGCATATTTTCCCTGCTGATGAATCCGAGATATACCAGCATATAGGTCCCGACCAGAAGTTGAACAACTCTTCTGGCATATGGCTTGTTGATTGCCATCAGAAAGAAGCCCAGTGCGATGGAGGTTCCGATGTAGCTGAAGTTGAACAGGTAAAATATATTGTCTTTGGTTAACCACAATGTGAATGCGATTCCCTCGAATATGATCCACATAATCAACGCGATCATGCAGCCTTTCTTTCTATTCACAGCCTCTCTCCTCTTTCGCACATACCGAATTGTTAATAAATAAAAAAGGAATACAGAGTGGATTTCTCTGCATTCCTTTTAGGGTCACTCTCTATATATAATAATCAATTCTGCCCACGGGCTCAAATATAAGAGTTCTCTTACCTGTCCTTTTTATTTTCTGTCAGAAGCTATGGCCTCCTCCGGAGCTTCCGCCTCCTCCGCCGCTGAAACCGCCTCCACCGCCGCCGGAGCCTCCGTCTCCGCCGCTTCCGGACGATTCCTTATAGATGTAGGATCTCACCAGTTCCATATCCGTGTGTACCGAGATCGTCTTGCTTCCGTATGCATCCAGTCTATTGCCTGTAAACTGTTTTCGGTGTCTGTCCCGAAGTATCATCATCAGGACATATTGCAGTAAAAATCCGAGAAACAGCGCAATCAGAAGGTTATTGATCCGCTTCATCGGCCGCTTGATCTCCAGACCGGTCGCCAGGGAGTGCACCTGCGAGAACGCATTTTCCGCGCAGCCCGCATAATCGCCTCTAGATGCATACCTGTAGATATTGTCTGTGATGGTCAGCGCCTCGGAGCTCGTAATGATATAGCGGATATCTCCGGTACAGTAGAGATAGATCTCTCTGTTATCCATATCGATGATAAACATCACGACAGGGGCGGTCTTGCTCGTGCCGTATCTCTGCGCAGTGTAGTTCTCACATTTTTCATCTGTCTGATATCCGTAGTCCCTTGAGTCTGTAGTGTAGAAAATTACATTGCAGTCCGCAGAGACGCACTGCATCTGTGCGAGAACCTTCTCCTTTTCCGCTTCCGTGGTGATCAGGCCGGCGCTGTCGTCGTAGATCACATCGTAAGAAGACACCTGCTCAGTCTGTGCACTGTCAGTGCTGCCTTCTGCGGCATTTACAGTCAGCGAAGCAAAAGACAAAGCGGACAGGATGCAGATAATCATCGTCAGGGCGCAGGCCGCCGCGGCACGTTTCATATTTCTTCGGAATGAAAATTTCGATAGCTTCTGCCCGGAGCGGCTCCTGTTATCTCTCATCATTCTGCATCCCTCCTTTATATGCCGCAAACTGCGGGAACGGTTTCGTGCAGATCAGATTGTAGTCCGCGATCGTTCGAAGCAGAACGATCACCGTGACTGCAAGACTTACGCCTCCGCCGATGTAATACCAGATATCCTGCACCGGATTCACCGTGCGCAGAACGATCAGAAGAATCGTTGACAGGAACGATGCGAAGATCCATTTTGTCGGGCGGCTCTCGCTCTTCTCCACAGCGGTCCACTTCTTATAGCCAGCAGCAAAAGCTGCGATCTGCAGAAGCAGGAATACCACTCCGATGGAGGAACCGATATACGACATGACTACCAGCACCAGAATACAAAATGCCGTAATACCGACAAGCGTCCGCGTACTGAGATTTCCTTTCCTTCGAGGCGTCTCCGGCTTCTCCTCTGTAGATATTTCCCGCTGATATATCTTCTTTACATTATTCATGTAAACAAGAGTGAGCACCATGTTCAGCGCACAGACAATGGTGTTCATTGTCTTCGGCGTAACGGTCAATGCTATATCCAGAAACAGGAACAACACTGCCGAGAGCGCAAGCGACAAAATTACAAACTTCTTCATATCAATTGGCAGGTCTGCAGCCGCTCTTCCGCTGCTGCCGTCGACGGCCGCGTAGGCCACACGATTTCCCGTCTTCCTCGACATGAACCAGATCGGACGCAGAATCTGGTGCGACTTTTCGATCTGAATATTTACACTTTGCTTCTCATAGGTGAGTTCAAGGTCCTTCTTCTCGGACTTGATCGATTTTTCCACACTCTCCCTGGAGGCATTCCTTGTGACCTCCCGCGCAAAATCGTAATATTTTTCCGCCGGAGAGTCCGCATAGTCAGAGTAAAATCCGCTCAGATAGGCCGGATGAAATTCCACTCCGGTGTCCCGCGCAAAAGTGATCTCCTCACTGGTCTTATCCACAAAGTTCTCGGAGGCATCGTGAATGATCCTCTTTACCTTTCCGTTTACCGAAGCCTTCGCGGAATACTCATCCACCTTGTGCTTTTTGCCCGACGGGGAGATCAGCATATCTCTTCTTCCCTTGTAGGTATACTCTCCAACAACACTTGTGTCATACGAGTGATAAGGGACATAAATTCCCCGAAAATCCACCGCTCCGTTCTCGGCCTTGTACTCCTTCGGCAGATACGGCATCTTCTCGATATATTTCTTATAGATGTTCTCGCACTTTCCGAGTGTCAGTGTAAACGGAACGATCTTCACCGGCATCTCACGACTCTCCTCGCGCCGCTCCAGGATCGCCGGCGACCCGCAATAGCTGCAGAAATCCGTGATCGCCGTGTCGTTCGTTATAATTTCACCGCCGCAGAACGGACAGGTAAATACAGAAAGTGATTCCGTCGCCGCCTTATATGTTCTCGCATACTGCGTAACTGTATGACTGTCACCGCAGTATGTGCATTTCAGTTTGCCCGTCTCAATATCGTATTTGAGAGGTCCGCCGCAGTTCCCGCATTTATACATTCCGGTTCCTCCTTGCTGAGTTTTGAGAAGACAGCCGCTGCTGTTTTTTCTTCCCGTATAGAAAAATTATACTATAACTGAAGGAACACTAAAAACCATATTCTCAAATCCTGCCTCATTCAGACAGACTTCACAACTCCTTCGATCCGATCACTTTTATATTTATTATCTTCCTTTAAAACTTGAGATTAAGAGTTCATCTCCCTGGACAAAAAAAATACTATGCCCGCCGCAGACCGGACACTTCTGCTCGGAATCGATCTCTAACAGGGACTCGCTGCCACAGCTATTACATTTGATCTTAATATCCTTCTCATTAATAACAAGCTTAGTACCAATAAACGGAGCTTCATCCGTCATAAGATCGAAGGCACGCTTTAAAGCGGCCGGCAATGCCATTCTCATTTTTCCGATTGTAAGCGTTATTTCACTGACTTCGGAAATTTGATTCTGCAGTGCAATTCTTGCCACTGATTTTAATGTGTAAGAAATAATTGAGGATTCGTGCATTTTCTCCCCTCCCTCGATAGATCATCTCTGTTCGTAATATCTCTGTTTTCTGTCTGCTCCGACTCCGGTTGTTTTTTACAGGAACATTACTTCAAGTCGTTCGCGGTCCGGGAGATATCTCTCATCCGCATCCTTTCTCAGTACAAGAGAAAGTGCTCCCTGTTTGCATCGGGTCACACATAAACCGCAGCCAATACATTTATTTGGATCGTACACTGCTTTTTCATCTTTAATCTCATATGTATGCATCGGACAGACATCTGCGCATTTCCCGCATCCGGCACATCTGTCCTCTTTCAGCGATGCAATATATCTGGACGGCTTTCCCGCAACAAATTCATGTCTCGACATGGAAGCCAGCGAGATACAGCAGCATTCGCAGCAATTGCACAAAATAGACGGCTCTTTTGCGTTGGAAATACACTGAACAAGACCGCGCTCTCTGCTCTTCCGAACAATCTCCAGCGCATCTTCCGCCGTTATTTTTCTTCCCCATCCATACTTCAGATTTCGCTCGGCCATCTTACCGAAGAGAATGCATGTCTCAATGGGATGATCACATTCCCTCTCCTGAAGAACGTCCTTATTACTTCGGCAAAAACAAGGTCCAACGATAATCAACTCCTGGCTGTTTACCATTTCCGAAACATAATCATAGGTAACTACCTGACGGGTATCCGGAATCTCCATATCCAGTGAGAACTCTCCGAATTCTTTATCTCCCGTCAGCGCTCCTTCATGAGGAATTACTCGATATTCCGGAGATTCGAATTCAAATCTACCGCTCATTCCCTCTCGGATCTCATTGAACCAGTCTCTTGTTGCATCCTGCAGAAGAGATGTGTCAGACGGAAGGCTGTGTGAGAGCATGATCTGGAAAATATAACTTCTGACATAATGCGGAACTCCGTTCTCCTGATTCCACTCAATCAAAAATGCCGTATCAAATAAGTGCTGAATACAGTTGTTATAAATATCATCGTGTTCCATCTCATCCAGTGTAACCGCTTTTTCACTGTGCTTCGGAAAGCGAAGCCAGAGTTCACAATCTTCCGGAGTCAGCATTTCCTTGATCGCCCTGTAAAATGTCGATCGATTCGGAACAGGGGCATAACAGGACTCCAATTCCTCAACTACTTTCAGATAAATATCTCTCTCCATCATGATCGTTTACCTCCAATTCTCTGAGATCCAGGATTCCACAAGCGGCAAATACTCCTGTCCTGCAAAATTATAACGGAATGAATTCAAGATCAATTCACGGATCTCTACCTCTGACAATTCAAATACCTCGGCAATTTTGATGATATTTCCGGCCATGTCCATAGAGAAAAACGGCGGATCGTCTGAACTGATCGAGAAGCGGATCCCCTGATCCATAAATCTGCGAATCGGAAGTACCTCCCATGATGATGCGGCTCCGAGCACAATATTCGATTCCGGACAAACTGTGCAAAGAATTTCTCTCTCTGCGAGAATCTCCATAAGATCGTCATCTTCCATGGCTCTGATTCCATGATCGATGCGATCCAGCTTCAGGCTCTCCATCGCATCCCTCACACTTTCGGCACCGCAGTCTTCACCGGCATGAGCAGTCAGAAATAATCCATGTTCTTTTGCAAATGCGAATGCCTCAGTCTGATTGTGTGCCGGAAACCCATTTTCCGCATTATCAAGTCCGACAGCGATAATCGGCAGACGATCCAAATAGTTCACCATCTCATGCAGATATTCCAGATTTACTGTGACATCCGACATTCGATCCAGATTTGCGATCAGTCGAATATCTGCCCCAAATTCCTCTTTTGCTGCCTTCAGTCCCTTTTCAAGTCCGGACGCAATCACCGAAAACGGGATACCGCGGCTGCCAAAGCACGCAGGATAATCAAACATTGCCTCGCGATAAACAATATTCTGTTCTTTCATTGCCTGTGCGCAGTCGATCACCATATCATAGATATCTTCCTCTGTCATGATCGTGGAACATGCAATAAGGTAAACATTAACAAATTCTTCCAGTGACTGATATTTATATACCTGCTTTACTTCTTCCAGTGACTGATACGGAATTTCAACATGATTTCTATTGGCAAACTTCCACATCAGTTCAGCGGAAATTGCATCCAGGTGATAGTGATTTTCTGCTTTCGGAATAGCTCTGATCAATTCTTCGATTCTTGCTTCCATTTTGTTCCTCCCATTTCACAGCAATTGTATGAATCACAATAAAAAGATAAGGCATAGAGTTACTCCATGGTCAATACTCTACGCCTTATCTTTTTTATTGAACGGGACACCATAATTCCAACAGATAAATGGACTGATTACTTAAGATATATCCCTCCATCAGATCCCCTGTCACACTATACCCCATATCCTTTATCCGGGTCAGAAGGCTCCGATATGCCGCAGACAGCTCCTCCTTCTTTCCCTCAAACAACATATATGCACACTGCCGGGGGCTCACCTTCTCCGCAGATCTCCCCTGCAATTCAAACGGCCGATCCATAACAACACCATACGCATTATATGAAATCGGATCACGCGTCACATCTTCCGGCCGGGAAAAGAAAACATACTGCGGAAAACACTCCGCCTGATTTTTAATTTTCATATAAGTATTCACAGATTCATCAATGAAATGACTTCTGCTGCTGCGAACCATCCACCATGCGGGAGACTCCTTCAGAATTACCTTATTTTTTTCAATTCCCGCCCGCCGAATATATTCACTATACAGTTCTATCTGCTTCTTTGTTCGAACCAGTATCCGAATCTGCTCTTCTAATTTCTCTGTCGCATTCACCAGACTCGAGGAATACATATTAAAATCCTCCGCCACAGACAGATCCTGCAGCTCGGATATGGAAATTCCCAGATTCCTTAAAAGTACAATATTATTAAGATTACTGATCTGATCCAGATTAAAGTATCGATACTGATTCTCATCTCTCATGGATTCAATCAGTCCCTTTTTCTGATAAAAACGGACGGTGTCAATGGAGATTCCAAACATATCCGCCACGTCTCCGATCAGATACTTTTCCTTGGAAGGCTTTTCAGGCGCTCTACCCTGCAAAATAAGATTCAGGCGCTCCATTCCCTGTTCAAAATCATGCAGACCGCCAAAAGAAGGGTGTCGGATATACTGCTCTTTCGGCAGTCCAAAGGTTTGATAACTCTTCTTTCCTAACGCAAAAATTCGATCGTCCGGTATCTGAAAAATACTCTGAAGCTTTTTAGCAAATACCGATCCCTTTTGCAATTCCGCATTATTAGGTGAACGATGCTTTGCCTCCCCCTTCACTGAAAACCCCCGGAATGGAAAAATATCCCAGAGCAGCGCCTTCATCCGGTACTTACGCAAATTTCCCCAAAGATATGTGGATTCTTTATCCTCTTTCCATTCTGTGTGATAATACTTTTTCACAGAGCCCAGTATAAATTCATTCTCCTCATTCGCGATCTGATAATTATCCGTAAACGGAACTCCCGTCAGAAAATTGATTTGCTGAACCGGCGAGTTGCTAAGCAGCATAACCTCTACACCACACTCTGCCAAGTGATATAAATACTGCCTCAGATTATCCCGGTGCACAGACGATTGATACGGATTGTGAAATGCCCCCTCCGTATTTTCCGTGACGGATACACATTCTGCCAGCTCCGCAATAAACCGGTCGATCTCAATTTTCATAGAAGTATTATTATTCGACATAAAGACACCCAATCAAACATTCCGGAAATTCCTGAATATTTATTATTTTAGTTTGCACTCATTTCTTCAGTGCAAATTTCCGCGCGATCTTCAGACCGATCCTGTACGGAACCGGCCGCAGATGCCGATCCGCCTCCTTCAACTTCTCCCTGATCGGCAGATGCTGCGGACAATGCGCCTCACACTTTCCGCATCCCACACACTGAGAAGCAAATCCCGGATTTTCCCGAAGCCCGTTCACCTGCGCAAAGCCAAAACGCGCAGTCTTTTTATTTTCCATATACATCAGATTGTAATAATAGAAATTTCCCGGGATATCAACACCTTTCGGACACGGCATACAATACCGGCATCCCGTGCAGCCGACCCTCTCCTTCTCCTTATAAATTGCCCTAACCAATTCTATCATTTTTGCGTCTTCAACCGTCAAAGACCCACTCCGCGCATCACATGCGATTCGTACATTCTCCTTCACCATATCGAGAGAATTCATTCCGGACAAAATACAAGTCACCCCCGGCTGATCCCAGAGCCATCGAAGCCCCAGCTCCGCAGGCGAATAATGATTCGGACTCTGCTCCAGCAGCTTCCTCGCCTTCTGCGGTAAATTCACCAGCTTCCCGCCGCGAAGAGGCTCCATAATAATCACAGGAATCCCCATTGAAAAAGCTTCCTCCAGGCCCCGCCTTCCGGCCTGCGTATGCTCATCCAGATAGTTATACTGTATCTGACAAAAATCCCAATCATACGCGTGAAGCAACCTTATAAAAGTCTCCGTGTCACCGTGATACGAGAATCCGACATGCCGGATCGCCCCGCTCTCCTTCTTATCCCGGATCCACTCTTCAATGCCAAGCTCCTTCAAGTGCTCCCACTCCCGGTAATTCGTGAACATATGCATCAAATAATAATCAATATAATTCGTCTTCAGGCGCCGCAGCTCCTCCGCGAAAGTTTTTTCAATCTGCTTATCCGACCGCATAAGATACTGCGGAAGCTTCGTCGCAATATTCACCCGCTCTCTCACATGATTTCTGCTTAGAATCTCCCCCAGACATTCCTCACTTCCGGGATAAATATACGCCGTATCAAAGTAATTCACACCGTTCTCAACAGCATACATCAACTCCCTTTCCGCTTTTTCGTAATCAATGGATGAACCGTTCTTCGTGAAGCGCATACATCCATAGCCAAGCTGCGAAATATCCTCACCGAGTTTGTTTTTTCTATAAAGCATTGTAAATAAATCCTTTCCGGAATGAAAAAGAGCTGCTTAAAGGCAACTCTTTTGTCATCAATTCTTATTGGTTCCTTTCAAAAGTAACATCATCCAATACAACAAATCTCTTGCCGGCTTCTGCTGTAAATTCAAAAGATAAAGTTTCCTCGGGAGATTCAACTACCGGTATAATGAAAATCTTCACACTATCTCCATCTTGATATTTATAGTCTTTCGCCTGAGTGCTCGAGTACTCTGCAGTATAGTCTATATACGCTGATTTCTTAGGGCGATCGACTTTTTCTATTTCCCAATCCGATATAACAGTAGTTCCCTCACTATTACTAATCTCAACCGTTATCTTTGAACGATCAGTGACAACTGTTACAGGAAGCTTCAAGCTGACTCCATTAAATTCAACAGAAATATTCTCTTCACCGAGCGGTTTATTAATATTTGAAAACCAAAATTTGTTATCCAAAGCTGTTGTCAGGAAGATCGGCTCTTCATTTTCATGAAGAATTGCGTCTATTTTAGACTGCTCTTCATTCGATATTCCCTTTTCATCTGCTAAAGCAAATAAGAGATCACAGTTCAAGTAGAGTGCCTCACTTACAGGCGGAAGCGCAGTTTTCCGCTCTGCTTCAATTGCATTATTATAATCTTTGACCTCTTTTTTCTCTCTTTTAGTCGCTCCTTTATCCGCTTTTGCTTTTTCAATATCTGCCAGATATGCCGTATTTAACGCCTTCTGCTCGTCAACTAAAACATTCACATTATTGTAGGCAATGTCATATGCTTCATCAAGATACGACGCATCCTTTGTCAACGAATACATATCAAGATTGATCTGAGCAGCAAAATATCTTAGACTCCAGTCAGTATCATCTGTGTTAGCCTTGATGATATTGCAATAGTTAGATGCTGTTTTTATATAGTCCTTTTCGCTCAAAGTTTCCTTTGCCGATATGATCGCCATTGGAAGAGCCTTGGCATAATCATAGTCTTTCCTGAATATGCGTGTCGTCACTGATTCGTAGGATGCGATTGCTGATAAACAACTTTCATAATCCTCGGACTGGTAATAATCTTCAGCCAATTCCAACCAATAAGGTCCAAATTCTTTATAGGTTGACTCGTTTTCCTCGAGCCAGGAAATAACACTTACAAGATTTGTTTTATTAGACCAAGCAACAAGATCTTGAACTGACGTTTGATTCAGAACTAAATCACCCGGCAATGAATTGCTCCGAACTATATCAAACATATACGAGAGCTGCGATTTTGTACTCTCGTGTAGTCCCTCGGCTTCCTCATCATCCAACTCCCACCCGCCTTCAACAAACTCCAAGTCAGCTTGACTTGAAGCCTCTGAATATTTCGATACGGACTCTATACCCATGCATATTACAGCCTCCGCTATTTTAAGCTCATCTTTAGAAGAAACCGCATTAGAAAGACCTCTCGGATTTGGAATAGCCTGCCACAGTGCCTGAGCTTTCTTTTGTTCGTAGATGTACTCTATCCGCGATCTCTTTTCTGGTATCATGCGATAATTTTCAATTGCATCCAATAAGCTTGTGATTTGACTTTGCGTATTGGAATCAACTGAGTTTGGATATACATTATTTACCAAGGATGAGTACGCTGATTCCAGAAATAATTGATTTCTAGAAGACTCATTTATTTGCTGCGTTAAAACCGTCATATAATTGAGCATGTTAATCGAATTACGCTGAATGTCGGTCAGACCATCATCCTCTTCTTTTTCTTCTTCGATTTCTGTAGAAATTTCAGCCGTTTTTTCATTCTCTGCATTTTCTGCAGCTATTTCATTCGGCTTTTCATCCTCTTTTTTCAAAGAGAATCCTTCTGCCTCTTCCTTGTTGTCATTTATTGAAGTATCTATAACTCCATCTTCAGTCTCTTCCACAGAATAATGCTCAGTTCCAGCTTCAGTTGATTCCGTAGGAACCACCTTACTATCGTCTGTTTTTGCTGAACATCCGGAAACGCACATAGACGCTAAGCAAACTAAAGCAACCACTTTTTTTGCCCTGATCATCATTTTTGTTCCCCCCTAATTTCTGAGTATCCTAAAAAAAGGAATACAGAGCCATGGCCTGCATTCCCTGATAATTCTTCCTTAACTTGATAATTACTTCAATATTAACATATTTAGACGTAATTAAACACATGTATCACGAAAAGGCATAACCAGACTGATTGTCACTTGCTTCAATAAAGATCGAAAAACAATTTGCTTTTATACCTCGTGATAATGCAGAATAATATCTTCGTAATGACCGTTATCCATTCTGAATCCGCCCGGTATTACTCCCAGCTGTTTGAACCCCAGTTTCTTATATAAATGGAGTGCAGCATAATTAGAAGCAACCACTGCGTTGAATTGCATTATACGGTATCCATGCTCATGTGCCTGTATCAAACAATCTTCAACCAGTTTTTTACCGATATGCTGACCTCTGATCTCCTTCTTCACAGCATAACTGGCATTGCAAATATGTCCGCATCTACCAACATTATTAGGATGCAAAATATATAAGCCAACAATTTCATCCGTGTCTTCATCATACGCAATCCCGGTATATGTCTGATTTTCAAAAAAATCATTGCCGGAATTTCTATCAAGGAAATCCTCCTGCGGGAATGCAACACCATCCTCAACAACAGTGTTCCAAATATCGATTGCGTCATCTACATCATCTGCTATATATTCTCTGATTTTTATGTTCATTTCCATCTCATTTCTCTGCTTGAAAACCTTATGATTTATAATTCCAAAAACGTCACCTTGATCTGTAATCTTTTCTAGAGATTCCTAATGTGTCACTCCACATATTCCAGGAACACTCTGTCCCTGAATGCGCCTCTCTGTTCGCATTTCTGTGCCCTCATTTGCTCCAGCTCTTCCAGGGTAAATCCTCTTGCTATGCAGAGAGCCTGCAGGACTTCCAGGACGTCTGCCATCTCTTCAAGATTCTTATCTGTCTGATACTCTGTAACTTCCTCATTAAGTTTTGCTTCTAATGCGTCGATGTACTCCTCTGTTGTTAAGGTGTGCACGACACACTTTTTCCCGGCTGCCTCAATAATATTCGGAATCTTATCTCGTACGAGCTTATTATGTATTTTCATTGTAATTCCTCCTGATAATTCCTTCTGCCAAATCCAAAGCTCTCCGCAGACTTAAGATCGTATTCTATCCTCTAAAGTTCTACGTCTATTTCTCATCTCTTCAAGGACACCGAACGATCCAAGTACTATGAGAATAATAAATTACCGTTCATTGAATAGCAGGATTTTATCTCTTACATTACGATAATACTGTTCGCCCTATTTTTTAGGATACACTTCAAGATATTCCGATAAAAAACCCCCGCTCTCTCAATAATATCCGTCTTCAAATCAAGTCTTAAAAGTCTCCCATTACCACGAGATTCCTCCAC
>JAUNAE010000057.1:0-1581 GCA_030527765.1 Eubacteriales bacterium | reverse complement strand
TGAGAAATACTGATCAATCTCATTCTTTAAAATTTGAGTTTCCGAGACCCCCATACTCATTGCTAATTCTATAGATCCCTGAAATGCAATCTCATAATTTGGAGAGAACGCTCTTTCGAGCAACCTGTAATATCGTTGCAATTCTACTTGTAGTTTATCAAGATATATCCCGAATTGAGAATCAAGCTTCTTGTCCAGCTCATCTAATTCTTTTAGATATTCCTTAATGAGTTTTTGCTCCTTCTTAGACAGATTGTCCTTTGCAATCTCATAAACAATAGTTCCTATTGTATTTCCGGTAACCGCTCCTAAGACGGGAACCGGAATTACTGCTTGACCAATTGCTGATGAAAGTGCGCTTACTGATACGTCTACACACAGAATTTCCGAATTCATCAAGAACTCTTCTTCAGTGATCTGTCCTGTTCTATATCTATGAGCCTCATTTGCCACTCCAAAAGCAGCCGTACATAATGAACTTGCTACCTCAGCAGGTGTTGCCGTGTAATTTGTAAGTGAATAAATAGTTATTCCTCTGACTCCACCCTTCAAAGTCCCTAGGCCTGTCTCTTTTGTAATCTCTATCCAGTCATCCGTGGTAAATCCGTTAATTGCTTTCCCGGATTTTCTCTTTTTTATAATTGCCGAAATAAGCGTCATTCCACCTTCCAGAGCTGCTGACGCTACTGTAACTTGAATTCCTTGTTCAAGTGTGGGGTTGCTATTATCGTATGCCTCTTTTCGAATCTCTTTATCTGTCTCTTTTATAGATTTCTTCTCAGTTCTAATCGTATTATGGATCTGATTTTTCTGAACCTCCTTATACGTTAGCCTGGACGGTTCAATATCAGATAATTTAACATCCCCTTTTTCAAAAAATTCATGCACTTCTTTCCACTGTTTTAATGAAAATTCACCGTTGGAAGTCGGCATTTTATTTGCCTGCTCTTTAGAAACAGACATTAAATATTGGATTTTTTCATAATGATCTTTCGGGATCTGATACTTTCGGCCATTATCCAGGAACCATGGATACTTTTCAAGATGATCATGAACTGCCTTTAGAGAAAGATGGTTTCCGCCATTTACAAATTTTTGCTGAATTTCTGTTCCACTTCTGTTCAAATCAATAGGACCATTGTCATTTATCCACTGATAAATTGGCATTTTTCCAATCACCTGCTCACGCGCATTTCCAACACCGCATTCTGCAACCTCTGCGATGAAGCCGTGCATTCCCTTGATTCCCCCACGATTGCGACTAATAATTTCTTTATCTATGTGATTCAGTGTTTGATTGAGAGTGTTCAACGCAGCAGCAAGATTTCCATCCTGTTGCTGTAGTGCATACATCAAGCGATCCAGTCTCACCTGGTTTAAATAATTTACCCATGAGGCTACAGCCTGCTCCTCTTCACGTTTTATCACTTTTTGAAATATCATTTATTATAGTCCCCAATGGTCTTTGTAAGTAATGCAGACAAAGCTATTGTATTATTTACAAGTGTGCTTAACCTTTTTTTATCTCGCCGATTGTAAAATGAAGTTGCACACTTGATATAAAAAATGATCCACAGGTTC
>JAUNAE010000505.1 GCA_030527765.1 Eubacteriales bacterium | reverse complement strand
GGAAATGTCATATATTTAACCGAATTTTGTCAGGAGGATTAACTGTACATGAATCTTATGGATATTATCGGACCGGTAATGGTAGGGCCTTCCAGTTCCCATACCGCCGGCGCAGTTCGCATCGGTTATATTGCAAGAAAGCTTCTTGGAGAGCCAGTGAAAAGCGTAGATATCCTGCTATATGGCTCCTTCCTTGCCACCGGAAACGGACATGGAACGAAACAGGCTCTTGTCGCCGGTCTTCTTGGCATGCATCCGGATGATGAACGTATTCCTGCCAGTATTCAGATTGCCCGTGATCAGCACGTGGACATCCATTTTGGTGAAGCCAACTTAAGAGATGCCCACCCGAATTCCGTGAAACTTGTCATGGAAGGGATGCACGGCAAGAAACTGTCCGTCGTTGGCGCTTCTATCGGTGGCGGACGTATCCGTATTACCCAGATTGACGGACTCACTGTAAATGTTACAGGAGAGTATCCGGCACTGATCGTGCACAATCTGGATCAACCGGGACACATTGCCGAAGTGTCCAGCATGCTTTCTCACAAAGCCATCAATGTTGCAACGATGCAGCTGTATCGTTCCGGAAGAGGCGGACATGCCGTAATGATCTTCGAATGCGATCAGGAAGTTCCAAAGAGTGCCATTGAATGGCTTTCTCATCTGGAAGGTGTTGAAAAAGTAACCTATCTAAGCCTGGAGGATTAAATCATGGAATTTCATACCTTACAAAGTTTTATTGATTTCGAACACTCCACCGGTCAATCGGTTTATCGTATGATTCTGGAATGGGATATGCAGGAGCGAATGCTCACAGAAGATTCTTCTTTCGAAAGCATGAAGAATATGTATCTGGCAATGAAATATGCAGATGATCATTATGATGGTTCTCTGCGTTCCCGAAGCGGTGCTGCCGGTGGAGACGGAGACAAATTATCCTCTTACTTTGCCACTCACAGAAGTCTTACCGGCGATTATATCTCCAAAGTCATGGAAACCGCTGTGAAGATGGGAGAGTCCAATGCCTGTATGAAACGAATTGTTGCAGCTCCTACGGCCGGTGCCTGTGGCGTCATTCCGGCTATTCTGATTTCTTATGAACATTTCAAAAACGCTCCTCTGGAACGTCTTGTAGAAGCATTGTTTATCAGTGGAGGAGTGGGAACAGTCATTGCAGAAAACGCAAGTATTTCCGGTGCAGAAGGCGGCTGTCAGGCTGAGATCGGATCTGCCAGTGCCATGGGTGCTGCCGCACTTGCTTACCTGGAAGGCGGAAATGCAGAAGTGATCGTTCATGCAGCTGCACTTGCACTGAAAGGAATGCTTGGATCCACCTGTGATCCTGTCGCCGGACTTGTGGAAGTTCCCTGTATCAAGCGAAATGTTCTCGGAGCAGTCAATGCCGTCAGTGCTTCTCAAATGGCTCTCGCCGGAATACGAAGTGTCATTCCTCCGGATGAGGTCATCGAATCTATGCGGCGAATCGGCAACCTGCTTCCGACATGTCTTCGTGAAACAAGTCAGGAGGGTCTCGCAGCCACCCCAACCGGCAATGAAATACGAAAAATCGTAATTTCCGGTTCTGAAGAAGAGTAACAAATACAATTTTTATCGGTTACGAAGAAGAGTAACAATACAACTTTCAACGGTTATAAAACAACTGCAAATGGAGATCATCCAATGAAAATACCGCCTTCCCGGGAGTCTGTTTTCCCGAGAAGGCCTTTTTTGTTTAATTTTCGTATAACCTAAAGCAACCTTTTGACAACTAAGGTTATATTAGGTTATACTATATTCACCAAACACCTATAGTCAAGCGGTTAACCCGCTTTGCGAAGCATTAAGTCCCGCTGAGCTAATTTGAATGATCGGAGGTATACCTGTGAATTTTGCAGACAGCAATCATAGATTAGAAGAAATAGAAAAAGAGCTTTCCGAGCTGCCAATCGGATATATCTCCAGAAAGGTAATTCGGGGAAAAGAGCGTTTTTATCATCAGTGGTCTGAGAACGGCAAAATCAAGAGCCGTTATTTGAAAGCCGGTGAAGAAGAGATTCTCAGAAATCAGATTGAAAGACGAAAGGAATTGCAAGGAGAGAAGAAACGGCTGCAGACACCTCTGGAAAAGCATACCGAGCGTCAGGTGAATACTGTGACCAGTTCTATTACCGGGTATCGCCTTCTTCGTTTTGTTGAAGATATACATACAACGGATAACAGAACGTGTTTTCAGGAGATCAAAGAGTTTCTTTCCAGAGAGGATGAATCTCGAATTTGTATTTTGTATGGATTGCATCGAACCGGCAAAACAACACTCCTGAAACAAGGGATGGCATCACTTGCTCCTGATCAGTTACGGAATACCGCATATTTGTCTCTTCACAGAGGAGATCAAATGAGTGTCTTAGAACAGGATCTGCGCAATTTACAGGATGCAGGGTTTCAATTTGTATTTATAGATAACATTACCTTATTAAAAGATTTTATTGCCTCTGCGTCTATTCTCGCGGATATTTTTGCATCTATGAATATGAGACTGATTATTTC
>JAUNAE010000504.1 GCA_030527765.1 Eubacteriales bacterium | reverse complement strand
CGCACGTACGGATCTGTGAGGGGCTAAGATTGTGAAGTCTTAGTCTACTCGACTGTGAAGAAACTCAATGAGGAAATGCTTCAGATTTATCTGACACTGACTTACCCGGGAGGGGAGGACACCTTCTTTGAGGGTGTGAAGAAGCTGATGCCGGGTCATTTCCTTGTGTTTGAAAATGGAAAACTTACCATTCAGCCATATTGGATGCCGGAGTTCTATCCGGATGAGTCCAGAAGTCTGGAAGAATATACAGAGGAAATCCATCAGACGGTGGAGGAAATTCTGGGAGAGATTGACGAAGACGGAACGGAAACCTTCCTTTCCAGTGGTGTGGATTCTTCCTATCTGCTTGCCATGAGCAAGGCTGAAAATGTTCACAGCTGCGGATATGCAAGGGAAGCGTATGATGAGTCCCAGCTGGCAAAGCAGACGGCGGATATGCTTGGAAGAAATTTTTGCCGGCATGAGGTGACACCGGAGGAGTATTTTGCGGAGATTCCGTATTTCTGTGAAAATATGGAACAGCCTCTTGGGGATGCGTCGGGAGTTGTATTTGCACTGGCTTGTCAGGAAGTGGCAAAGAGTACGAGAGTTTGCTATTCCGGTGAGGGCTGTGATGAGTTTTTTGCCGGCTATCAGATGTATAACAATGCCAACCGTTACAAAGAACATTTGGCGGAGTTTTATGCCGGAAATACAATGATTATGAAGGAAGAGGAGAAGCGGGAACTGCTGCTCCGCTACAAAGAGGATTTTCATCCGGTGCAGCTTCTTGGCGGACTGTACGAGGAGATACGGGACTATGATCCACTGTCCAAAATGCTTCGTGTGGATATCTCCATGTGGCTGGAGGGAGACATTTATCTGAATGTGGATAAGATGAGTTCTGCCTGCGGTCTGGAGGTGCGGATGCCTTTTACAGATCTTCGTCTGTTTGACATTGCTTCCAGAATTCCACCGAAATTTAAACTGCATGAAAAAGGGAACAAGTACTCTTTCCGAATGGCGGCGAATAAGGTCCTTCCGGAGGAGATTGCTTTCCGGAAGAAGCTGGGATTTGTTGTTCCGATTCGTTACTGGCTTGCAGATGAACGGTACAATCAGGATGTAAAAGAGAAGCTTTTCGGAGAGAGTTCGGAGAAGTTTTTCCGCAAGGAAAAGATCGAGGAAATTTTCCGGGCGTACATCGGTGGAGAGACCGATCTCTGGAGAAAGATCTGGACGATTTACATCTTCCTTGTGTGGTATGACATTTATTTCGTGCAGGAGAAATATTAAGATTTTAAGGGGGATTCATGCAGTTTTGCATGGATCCCCTGATAAATTTCAAGCCTGTTTTGCATTGGGATGTTTGCAGGAATATTATTTCGGATTCGTCTGTGTGGTGTGAATCTGCTGTTTGCGATATTGAAGAGGTGTTTTGGAATAGGTATTCCGGAAGGCTTTGATGAAGCTTTCCACGTGAGCGTAGCCGACTTCCCGGGCAATGTCCTGAACGTGCAGGGTGGTCGTGCAGAGAAGACTTGCCGCTGCGGCCATGCGCAGGGAAAGAATATATTCTCCAATGGTCATATGGTACTGGTGATAAAAACCGGATTTCAGTTTCTGCGTGTTCAGGGCGACTTGCTGACTCAGGAGTTCTATGGTAGGAGGGTTCTTGTAATTCCCCGAAAGGATCTCGTGGGCACGGCTTAGACTGTGCAGGTCGGATGGATTCAGTCGAATATGGCGGTCTCCAATTGTGATTTCATAACCGGGTTCTTGAAGGGAAAAGAACTCGGTTTTTTTGGTGTAAATTTCGTTGCAAAGAATTCCGAGACACTGGTAAATCAGGCCTTCCAGATAGATGGGATTCAGGGTACGAGATTCGGACAGGTCGTACATACGGCTGATACACTGGATGGCTTCGGCGGGAAGATAATGGTACGTATGATTCACAAGAAGGCGGCTGGAATCGAAGGATTCCCCCAGAAAGTCCTGACAGATCCGGCATAAATAATCCCAGTAGACAGTGATCTCGGCACCGTGAAAGTGCTGCCCCTTTTTCCATACCTGGGCGCCGGAAAGATCCTCTTCAATGACGAGAAAAGAAGAGGGGGAGAAGGAGGATACTTCCTGGTTTTTCAGTTTGAAGCGAGTGGTTCCGGTGTACACAATACCGAAGCGGAGCATCTTGGTCGGGTTGGAAAAATCCAGACGGAAATCTCCCGGAATGGTGTAATTGGCTACGTCGAATTCGTAGCAGCCCGGTTTTTCATAGTAAGCGAAATGATCCCCTCTGGGGTTTGCATAATAGCGGAAATTCCCCGGATCTTTGGTTGTGAGTCCGATGTGGGAGAGGACTGCATTTCGGAATTCTTCGGAAGAATGTACGGTCATAAGGGTCTCCTGTTGTGGTGCATTGAATGTACGGTCCTAGTGGTCTCCTGTTGTGCTGCGTTGAATGTACGGTCATAATTGTCTTCTGCTACGTATAGTTGTTATTTATAAAAATCCCAAATCTTTTTTGTCAATCGGATTCTTGCAATCCGCTTTGCTCCTTGCAAGTAACCGAATAACTGCT
>JAUNAE010000503.1 GCA_030527765.1 Eubacteriales bacterium | reverse complement strand
ACCGCTTAATGCTCTGCGCATTTGAAGCGGGGGACTTACTTGATTCGGTTAAATTAGCAAAGGGCACAGTGCCAAAACACTGTGCCCACTTTGTAATTTTGTAAAAAAGAAATTAGTTCAGTTTCCGAACAGACTCTCCTTCCCAGAGGCTTCCTTCATAGACATCCTTGTTCTGAACCGGACGTCCTTCCATGAGATCGAACAGCTTTTTCACTGTCTCCTTGGCAATTCGCTCCCTCGGCTGAAGAACTGTAGTAATGCTCGGATGATAATAACGGGCAATCTCCTGTCCGTCAAATCCTGCTACGGAGATATCCTCCGGAACTCGAAGTCCTGCATCAAAAATCGCTCTGCAGGCTCCCACCGCAAGAGTATCTGAAATTGCATATACGCAAGTAACCTTTTCTTTCCGTTCCAGAAGTTCCTTTGCCATTTCGTATCCACTTGCAATGGTATATCCCTGGGAATCGGGATTCATAGTTACAACAACGTTTTCATTATAACGAATTCCATTGTCTTCCAGAGCATTCTGGTAACCGATGAAACGGCTTTTTGAAATACTGGCATCCTGTTTTCCCGCTGTAAGAATTGCAATCTCCTTATGCCCCGCCTTACAAAGATAGTCTACCATGCGGTAACTCTCTTCCTCGTCGTTGACGGAGACTGCAGCTCCCTTAGCTCCCTCCTGTTCCAGCTGTACATCAACGGTACATACTACAAAAGGAATTTCCATTCTGCGAATGCTCTCTTCGGAATGTCGGACCAGTCCCCCAAGAAAAATGATTCCTTTCAGACGTTTCTCTTTTTCCAGATGAATGGCCACCTCAATTTCATCCTCATAATCCTCTACCTGCTGGATAATGAAGGAGTATTTTTTTCGGATAATCTCCCGCTCCAGCGTCTGGATAATCGGTCCAAAGAATGGGTTGCTGATTCCTTTTACAAGAACAGCAATGGTTTGTGATTCGGTTCTTTTCAGATTCCGGGCGCTGTTGTTGGGGATGTAATTATATTCCCGAATGATATCCAATATTTTGCTTTTTGTTTCCGGATTAATGTCCGGGTGATTGTTGATCGCTCTTGACACGGTGCTCACACCGCAGCCACAAAGATCCGCAATTTCTTTAATTGTTATTTGTCCCATAGCACAGCCTTCCCTTCAGGCGAGGCAGGGATCAGCCTTTGACAGCTCCTGCCACAACACCTTCAATAATGTATTTCTGGCATACCAGATAAAGAATGATAATCGGAAGAATTGTGATAATAATACATGCCATCATCGGTCCCATCTGTACACTTCCGAAACTTCCGCGGAAATACTGAATGTCCATAGGAATGGTACGATATTTTTTGATATCCAGTACCAGAGTCGGAAGAAGGTAGTCGTTCCATACCCACATGGTTTCCAGAATAACGGTAGAAATTGTGGTTGGTTTGGTGATCGGCATGATTACTTTGAAAAAGATCTGCAGCGGATTACATCCATCAATCATAGCAGCTTCTTCAATTTCCAGAGGAATGGATTTCATGAATCCGGTGAACATAAATACCGCAAGACCGGCACCAAATCCGAGATAAATGATGCAGATGTTGTACGGTGTGTTCAAACGCAGGGTATCTGCAGTCTTGGACAAAGTGAACATAACCATCTGGAATGGTACGACCATGGAGAATACGCACAGATAATAGATCACTTTTGCACCGATGCTCTTCACACGGCAGACATACCATGCACACATAGAGCAGCAGAGGATAATCAGGAACACACTGGATACAGTGATGAAAAGACTGTACCAGAAAGCCTTGAGGAAATCCATTTTGGTAACGCCGTAAACGAAGTTCTGAATTCCGTTGAAGGCTTCACCTAACGGAAGCTGGAATACAGTACCGGTGCTGATGGCAGACTCCTTTTTGAAGGAGTTCATAAGAATCATGAAAATCGGATAAATCCAGAGAATGCTGAGGACTGCAAACACAATTGTCATAATCGTGTTAAATACACGCTGTTTCCCGAACACGGAGCTGCTGCTGTCATTGTCTCTTTTGTTGTTCTCTTTGCCAGAAGCTGTGACTGCTTTTGCTGCCATTATGCCTGCACCTCCTTAGATCTTGTAAAATACAGCTGAATCATTGCGATAACGACAACGATCAGGAAGAAAATAACCGCTTTGGACTGACCGATACCTTTCCACTGTGGACCGCTTCGCTGATAGAATGTCTCATAAATATTGAGTGCAAGCATCTGTGTGCTCTTTGCAGGCTCACCGGCTGTCAGAGACAAGTTCTGGTCGAACAGTTTGAATGAGTTTGTAAGTGTCAGGAACACACAGATTGTAATGGAAGACATTATCATCGGAATTTTAACCTTGCGCATAATCTGCCAGCTGGTAGCACCATCGATCTGTGCTGCCTCAATCAGTTCCGGAGATACGTTCTGCAGTCCGGCAATATAGATGATCATCATATAACCGATCTGCTGCCATCCCATCAGAATTACCAAGCCCCAAAAACCTTCTGTTTTTGATAATGCAAGAAGCGGAGCACCGAACTTGAACAGAAGACCGT
>JAUNAE010000502.1 GCA_030527765.1 Eubacteriales bacterium | reverse complement strand
CTATACATGAACAGAAGAAACACAAATAACAGAATATGGATCTGTAAGGCACTTGCTATTTTCGATGTGAGAATGACGAGTGCTTTTTTGCGTTCAGAAAGGAAAAATTATGTTATACACACAGGAACAAATTGATAAAGCCAATGAGGTGGATTTGGTGGAATGGCTCAAGGCACAAGGTGAGAGTTTTGAGAAATCCGGACGAGAGTACCGATGGAAGAAACATGATAGTGTTACCATTCGTGAAAATCGTTGGTGGAGACACAGTGCACAGACAGGAGGATATCCGGTTGACTTTGTGATGTACTTCTATGGCAAGACATTTCCGGAAGCAGTAGAGATGCTGATCGGGATGAAACCGCAGTCTGGATCACCTCAGTCGGATTATCCGGTAACGGTAAAAGCGACAACGGAGAAGAAAGAAGAATTTCGTCTGCCGGAAGTCAGCAATACAAGCGACAACCTCTATCGTTATCTTGGAGAAGTCAGAGGGATTTCAAAAGAAGTGATTGATGATTTTCTCTCTGATGGCAACATCTATGAGGATGCAAAGCACCATAATGTCATCTTCGTTGGGAAAGATGAACAGGGACTTCCTGCTTATGCTCATGCAAAGGGAACAAAAGAAAAGTTCCGTCAGGATATCAGAGGCTCAAGAAAGGAATATGGCTTTGCATTTCAGAGCATTGCACACGACTTGTTTGTCTTTGAAGCACCCGTGGATTTACTGTCGTTCATTTCTATGAGTAATAACAACTGGAAAGAACACAACTATCTTTCTCTTGGTGGAGTCAGTGATAAGGCACTGATGAAGTTCTTGGAAGAAAGAACAGATATCAAGCAGATTTATCTTTGCCTTGATAATGATGAAGCAGGAATCAATGCGACTTCTAAGATTTGCAGAAAGATTCCAAAAGGCATCAAGGTGATTGTACTTCGACCGGTTTTAAAAGACTGGAATGAAGTGTTGCTGCACAAAAGTGAAATCACAGGGAAGCCATATGAAGCTTTGGAATATAACAGTGAGAGTATCGTGCCGATTGTCCGTATGTCAGAGGTAGAGACTCAGGGCGTTCAGTGGCTGTGGAAGCCGTTCATTCCGTTTGGAAAAGTAACGATTGTACAAGGCAATCCCGGAGAAGGTAAGACAACGCTTGCCCTTCGACTTGCTGCAGCTTGTACCAATCATAAACTTTTCCCTGGCATGGATGACCTTGAACCATTCAATGTGATTTACCAGACCGCAGAGGATGGACTTGGGGATACGGTAAAGCCGAGACTTCTTGAAGCAGAAGCCGATCTTTCCAAAGTGCTTGTCATTGATGAATCAGAGCAGGAACTCTCTTTTTCTGATAGCAGAATCGAAAGAGCAATCATTCAGAATAATGCACGCTTACTGATTCTTGATCCAATGCAGGCTTATGTTGGAGAGAAAACAGATATGAACCGTGCCAATGAAATCAGACCACTCTTCCGCAAGTTGGCAGATATTGCAGAAAGAACAGGTTGTGCAATCGTGCTCATCGGACACTTGAATAAAGCTGCTGGAGGTCAGACAGCTTATCGTGGACTTGGCTCGATTGATTTCAGAGCTGCCGCAAGAAGTGTTCTTCTGATTGGCAGAGTGAAGCGAGAACCGAATGTGAGAGTCATTATTCATGACAAGTCTTCTCTTGCACCGGAAGGAAAACCAATGGCTTTTTCTCTGGGAGATGATACCGGATTTGATTGGATTGGTGAATATGAAATCACAGCTGAGGATCTTCTTTCCGGTAAGGGTGGAGAAACCGAAAACAAGGAAGAGCAGGCAAAGCAGCTTATTCTCGATCTACTTGGAAATGGAGCAGAAATATCTTCCGATGAGATTGATAAGGTTGCCGCTGATATGGGGATTGCTGAAAGAACTGTCAGAAAAGCAAAATCGAATTTGAGGATTGATCTTGGTGACAAGTTCAAGTCGAAACGCAAAGGGACACAGTGGTATCACTGGATTGAGAAGTGAAGTGGCAACCGGCAATAACACTGGAAAATGCCGCTTCGATAATGCCACTTGGAATTTGAAGCGGCAGAACCCATCCGGCAAAGTTCAGTGTGTCTGCCGTTTGCCGTTTCGCCGGATGGAAGAAAAATTTATATGTTTATCACAGGGATGAATGATTGAGAAAGCTCGATTACTCATCCTTTTTCATTTACGGATTGGAGGATATGCCTATGGAAATGGAAGTAAAGAAGAATGAAACAAACTACGTATCAGGAGGAAGCTACTTCAAAAAGATTGGAAACATAATGTTTGAGGTCTGCATCTTCTTCAATAACGATCAAAAGGTAACTGCTGAGGATAAGATCAAGAGAATGATCCGCAATGATGTGAAGGCAGGTAACTTCTAAAAAATAAGAGACACTCTTGTGGGTGTCTCGTTACATAAATTCTATTACCGAAAAATGAATCATTTAAAAAAAGTGAGAATAGATTTGAACAAACATCCGTAAAATAAAAGAAATTACAGGTAATGACCAAAACGATTAACGGGGATTTGCGCTTAGAATAGATGCAGTTGAACGGGGATTTGAGCGATAAAAC
>JAUNAE010000501.1 GCA_030527765.1 Eubacteriales bacterium | reverse complement strand
TTTCCTGAAAAATATATTTAAAAATCGTGTCCATTTACTTGACTATGTTGCATAACTATTTGAAATCAATCGCAAGGTTCCTTCACTCTGTATCGCTTTTGCACCATCAAATTTACCAAATTCCAGGATAAATCCAGTCAAAGCAGTTCCAATTCCGGTTCCCACTTTCATTCCAACAGATGAACATGAGTATATAGCTCCCGTTATTCGCTGCTTATATTTCAATTCCGAATAATCATCTGCCGCAGCAATCAATGCGTTTGTCACGCCTGTCATCGGAGCTTTACCAGCTGAAAATACCAACGCTCCAGCAAATAACAGTGGAATTATTTGAGCTGATCCACCCACAAAGGCAATGATTCCTCCAATACAAGCAATAACCATTCCGATCAGTGCAGTATTTCTCATACCTTTCTTTGAAGTGATCTTCGGTACCAGTGGCAACATAATAATTGTTGGAAGCAGAGACACAATGCTAAGAACACCTAGCAATGAACCGTTTCCCAAGTTATATGTTGCAAAATAAATGCCCAAACCAGAATAAATCCCATTCAACAAATACGAAGAAAGATAATAAAGTAAAATCAAAAGGAAAAACTTATTTTGAAACAGCAATTTCACAGTTGTCAGAAGACTCACCTTTTCTTTTTTCTCTTTTACTTGCTGATCCTGCAATTCACTTTCGGGAAGTTCTCGTACAGACCATACCGATATTTGCAGCAAGGCAAGGCACAATATCGCATATATGATGGATACAGCTCTCCAGCCTGCCTGTCCTCCTCCCAAAGCCTCTACAAGCGGAGATGTGATGCTCATAATAACTAAGGCCGCACCAATCGCAAAAATGAATCGATAACTTCCCAGTTCTACTCGTTCTTTCGGATCTTTCGTGACAAGCGCTGTCAATGTTGAATACGCAATGTTATTCATTGTGTAGAACACAGCTCCCATCAATGTATATACTACAAAGATATATCCGTACTTTGTTGTTTCAGAAAAACCTGCCGGTATATTAAACAGGAGATACACACAAAACGCTACCGGAAAACTACTCCAGAAAAACCAGAATCTTGCTTTGCCCATCTTACTTCTCGTTCGATCAATGATAGCCCCCATAAATACATCAGAGATTCCATCAAAAATTTTGGATATCATGAGCAATGTTCCGACAGCCGCTGCACTTACACCTAAAACATTGGTACAATAAAGCAAGAAAAACGAAGCAACAAATGTCCAGCAGAAGTTTGCCCCTGCATCACCTACACCATATCCCAACTTTGAACGCATGTTTAGTTTTCGTGTTGTATCCATATGATCCCCCTTACCTTTTCATCAACTCACTACGATGGCGATTTTTCCAACTGCATTTGTATCCTGATAAGTGGCAATTGCTTCCACGGTTGCCACACCACAGGAGACAGCTGAGATAACACCATCCTCGTCCACGGTAATAACATCCGGATTTAGACTCTTAAACTGAATTTTCTTCTCTTTATCCTTCAAATGATAGCTATCAACAAGTGTCACACTGACTTCTAACTGTACTTTATCTCCCACATGCATGATCTGCTTTGCAGATGAAATTTTCACAGCTTGAATCTGCGCCTGCCATTCTCCCGTAATCGCGAACACTTGACTCTGTACAATCTCTGCACTGCTCTTACCAATTTGTAACTCATATTCCCCACTCTCAACGACCATACGTTCATAGAATGGACTCCAAAAATCAATTTCAGATACCGGAATCAGAATATCAACAGTCTTTGTTTCACCAGGATTTAAGTAAACCTTTGTAAACGCCTTTAACTGTTTTTCAGGAAGTTTGTCATATGTTCCCTCCGGAACTCTCTTTTTCACATAAGCCTCTACGATTTCGGCACCAGCGTATTTACCGGTATTTGCGATATCTATTCTGGCATGTAATGTTCCATTCGCATCTACTACCGACTGCTCCACTCGTAAGTTGGAATATTCAAAAGTTGTGTAGCTTAAACCGTATCCAAACGGGAATAAAACGTCTCCATCAAAATACATATAAGTTCTGGCCTTACCATCCAGAGTATCCTGCCATTTCAGTCCATAGTCATTGATATGCGGAAGATCTTTTTCGTCCTTATACCAGGTCGCTGTCAATTTGGCATTCGGATTCACGTTTCCAAATAACACATTCGCAATGGCGGTTCCCTGCTCCTGTCCGGCATAGTGTGCGTTGATGACTGTATGTGCCTTGTCAAAGAAGCTTCCGGTTACCGCTCCCAATGTAACAAGTACCACAATCGTATTTTCATTGATTTTCAAAAGATCTTCGATCATTTTGCTCTGATTATACGGAAGTTCCAGTGTTGTTCTATCATTTTCCTCAGATGCGGTCTTAGAGTCTGTTCCGGCAATGACAACAACATAATCTGCATCTTTTGCAGCAGCAAGTGCATTTGTCCGTAATTCTTCATCTGACAGACCTGCGTCATCCGGAGTTACAGCAAATTTAAAAGGTTTCATCATACCCTGAACATATGCTTTAAAATCCCAAAATTGCAATAACAAGTTGCACACTTTTGCTCCATACCACACCTGTGGTGTA
>JAUNAE010000500.1 GCA_030527765.1 Eubacteriales bacterium | reverse complement strand
CTGTCAATGGTGTGCAAAATCCTCTATTCAGCATTGTACAGTCCGAATATTTACAGGGCTTGGAGGAAATCGATGCTAGGACCATGATCCGGGTGTTGGGCAAGCGGATGGGCCTGAAATTCGAACATGATGCTGTCAGTCTTTTGTATAACCAATATAATGGCCACCCACTTTTGCTACGACTTGCCTGCAGTTATATAAATCGCCAATACGACCAAGTAAATCGTCCAATCACCATTGCAAAAGCCGATGTTGAAAAGATTCAGGAAGGCATCGATATTGAGCTAGCTTACTATTTCAAACATGTGGTTTCCGAAATACAGCAGTTCTATCCTGAGGAATATGAAATGTTTGAATTGCTGTCTTCGGGCCAAACATCTGATTTTGTTGAGCTATCTGCCATAGTTGAATATACAAAGCACCTGTATAGCTATGGTCTTGTAGCCAAAGATGACCACGGGAATCCGTTTGTGAAGATGCCGGTTGCAGGTCGGTATGTAGCAATGGAGTTAGCTAAACGTGAAAATCGGAAATCTCTGTATAAGGTAATTGATAAGGACAAGCGAAAAGAATGGGTATCCCAGCGTGTACAGTCAATAATCCGAGATGTGCGCCAACTGGAAATAGCAATAAGAGGAGCAAATAAGGACAAACTGTTTGGCGAAAACTCATTCCCGGAAGCAGAACGATTTGCGACAGCTTCCCCTGTATCTACCGACACTGAATTTGAGGTGTTCTTCAATATCTGTAATCGTTGCTTTGTAGAGTCTATCGAAAACTACGGGACATCATTGGGTAAGAAGAAATACTTCTGGAACGAAATAAAAACCACATATCCGACATTGTTCGGCGTACTACACCGAATTAAAGTTTATCGACATTCAAGTGACCATCTCGCTCTGGATCCGACAGTTGCCGCACGGTATCAGGAATTTTGGGGGCAAGATACTCAAGGTATTACCGATGTTAACGAACAACGCTTTGTTATTCAACAAAGGCTTTTGGAGAGCTTTTTGACGGCCATTCAGATTGAAATCTCTGCGATAACATAACTGGTGCTGTTCGTTAATTAGTAAGAAATATACAAATACCCGTAATTATGATTGTGACACTTGGCCACTTGCAAATCCAGGGCATCAGAGTTAACATCACACAAGCTTTTTTAGGACGGTGATGTTAATGGACAACTACATAAGGCGGCTACGGCAGTATGTCGCTGCCAATCCCACCCTGTTCGATGATGACTGCGATCACCCGGCGTTGGACTCTCTGTATTGGCACTACGGTGAAAGTCACTGCATGAGCAATGACAAGACCAAAGCGGCCAGCCGTGCGTTAAATGACCATCTGGGAGCCCTGTCCTTCCAGAAAAATGATCGGGTGTTCACCCTGGTGGGATCCCTCTGTGCCGAACATGAGCGGATCGCATTCCTGGCCGGACTCCAGCTAGGTGCCCAACTGATGCTGGAAATCCAAGATGATAACGATACCGCCGTTTAAGGCAGAATTGCGCCTATCGTTAAACAAGGGTGCCTTGTATCGACATTGAGGTTATATTCCATAACGAGTGTTTTTACAGCATTTGAAAGGCTGTGAGAACACTCGTTTTCTATGCAGACAAAAAGTATCCGAATCAATTCTCCCTTTGGGATTCTTGTTCGAATGCTTTTTCATTGAATCTATTGGGGACACACAAAGACTTTCAGAGGCAGATGGTCATGTAGGGGGGAATGCAGAGGATGTTCTCCTCTTCCCGGACCACCAGATTGCGGGGATGGATAATATAGCAGCCGCCGATGCGGCTTTTGAACCGTTCCCGGAAACGAAGCAGGGATTTGACGGAGAGGTGTTTCCTTGTATATACAGTCTGATCTGCAGACATATAAACAGGATTCTGTAAAACGGATTTAATTCGATATAAAAAGGGGCTGTATCAAAACAGCCCCTTACATGGTGTAATCGATGATCTTATTTGGTTTCGCCGATGGTCTCAAAGGTATAGATGTGAAAGCCCTCGCCAAAGCCGGCGGTGAGAAGATAGGCCTCATTGGTGCCGGGCTTGATGGCCACGGCGTCGCCGCCGTCCTCGCCGATGACAAGGATGACGCCCTCCCGGCAGACCGGAAAGAGCAGTCCGTCATGGAACGCCAGACCCAGTGGGCTCAGCTCACCCTCCCATGCCGTCGTGGTGTTCTTCTGGAGATCAATCTTCAGGATGTAGTTTACAGGATAGGTCATGCCCACGCTGCAGACATAGAGATTGCCCTCTGCATCAAACTCGGGACCCTCCATCCCCACCCGGTCCTCTGTGGTAGTGAGCCAGTACTCCGCCTCAATGGTGGGAAGGTCTGCTACATTCTCAGGGATCTCCCGGCTCATATTTCCGTCGCCACCGCTACCGGGAGGAGGACCCATGGGTGGACCAGAGGCTTCTCCAGAGGCAAAAGCCGCTGTACAAAAACTCATTGCCAGCAAAAGGGCCAGTTTCATGGAAACCAGTTTTACATTGAAATGCCCCTTTCGGATTATTCCACGATGACCACGCCGTCGCTCATGACAAAGGCAGGAGTACAGAGGGCGGTGAAGG
>JAUNAE010000499.1 GCA_030527765.1 Eubacteriales bacterium | reverse complement strand
GCTTGAACATGGATCCGTCCTTCATCTGATGACCATACAGGATCAGATGCTCCCTGGTCAGATCAATGTCATTCCGATAGTCCATGAAGATGGCCCCACAGATAGCTGACGCCTGATTGAAGTTATGATGCAGGTAATAGGAATTATCTGCAGCCTGGACAACTGGGTAATCAATGTCTGTTCCGTCGATACGGATCCAGCCGATGCAATCACTGTTGATGGCTAACAAGGAATCGTAATCAAAGTTATCATGTTCCATCTCCACTTCTGTCTGTAACTCCGTCTCTGTCTGGTTCTCATCCTCCTGTGCATCCTGATCAGGATCCTTGTCTGGGAAACCAATATCCGTGATAGCTTCATAGGCCTGCTTGTTGGAATGGGATTCCTGGAAATAATCAAAGAGATATTTTCCGCAGACTCCCATCATGGCACAGCAGAGCATGAGAACGAGCAGTTTCCATTTGTTCACTTGGTAATCACCTTCTTTCAAAAAAGAAAGCAGCAACTCCAAAGAATCACTGCTTGTTATTAAAGTATTCAATTGTAGCTGTTTATCGCAATACTGTTGCTGTTGTCGCTGCCCCCAAAAACAGGATCACGATTGCAATGGTGATTGTAAGCACAGTTTTCTTATATTTGCTTTTCTTAGTATGGAGCATTTCCAGCTTTCCAGTAGAATACAGTACCGAACAAACCAATGCTCCTATTCCCAATCCAAAGCAGAGGCCTCTTAATGCTTCAATAATTGGGATCCCGGTATCCGGGTTCACTGACTCCATAATAAGTCCTACAATAAGAGCAATGAGCCCGATGATACTGAACTTACGTAAGTTTTTTAATAGAACGGTCTTTTCTTCTCCAGCATATTCGACTACTGCAGTTGCCACTTTTTTTACTTCTTCATTCATATTCTCGCTTTTCCTTTCTCCGCCGATGATTTCAGGAATACTCACCTCATAGAACTCAGCCAACTCAACCAGCAGACTGATGTCCGGCATATTAGATCCTGTCTCCCAGCGGGAAACTGTACGCCCAGAAACATTCAGTTTTTCTGCCAACTGTTCTTGTGTAAGATTTTTCTCTTTTCGAAGCTCTTTTAGAAAGCTTCCTATTTTTTGCTGTTCCATGCTTCGTTCCTCCTTTCATCCCCAGAGTAGCCCGGATTGCCCTCTATTCACACGACACAAAGCGAGAAAATGCCGTATTTTCGGTGTAGACAACCTTGTCTAATGCATTTTAAAGCATTTTTCCTTCAAAATGACTCCGGATTATTACTTTGAAATATTTTTTATTCATATCAACATGCCAAACGGCCTATACTTCTTCTGCATTAATAAACCATTCTGGTTGCATAATAGCATCATCTGAAAGCCTTATTATTAAATTTTCATCACACACGAAACTACTTCCTCTCCATCCTTCATACAATCTGAGGATAGAATATTTCAAAAATACAATCAATTTGTCGCGATCAGTTTCTGGTGGATAGTTAATATCGAAAATGACTTCAGATAAGGGAACTAAGTATTCAATACAGTAATATTTACTGTTGTCGCAATAGTCAAAAATCATATTATTTATTCCAAGAAGCCATCCTATATTTTGCATTAATTCTGGTCCATTAGATAAAATACTAAAATAATCATTTTGCTCCTCTTCCAAATGCCATCTAAACGCAAATCCATTTACGCAATAATCCTTGGAAGTATTATATCCAAGCCTATTTCTTACATAGTAAATGTTTCCTCTGTCACTATACCGAAATTCATTATCAAGAGGTTGAACTCTTCCTTTATACAGCAACTCAATGCGATCATCGACTTTTTTAAATGTCACATTATGTTTCTTAAAGAAGCACGATAACGGTGATTCCTCCAAAAGGAGTTGTTCCAAATTGTCATTTGCCTTTATATCGGATCCGTCTAATCTTCTTGTCAAATGGAACATCTGTATATATTCTAAGTTTTCATCAACAATATAGTCTGAGAGAAAATCCTCTACCCATTCCCCTGGTTCCTTTTCTGCATCGTAATAAATGGACTCAAACATATTATCAAGTTCATTATTGGTAAGATTCAAGAGCTCCATTATACCTCTTTTTAATGATCTTTCTGTTTTTGTATCTATATATTTCATTATCCTTCACCTGCACAACCAATGTAATAATCAACTCGCTTATAATATACCACACATTCCTTATGAAACGAGAAAAAACTCCAGTCCCCACAACGCAGAGACTGGAGCACAGTTTATTCACTAAGGACTACAGTTCCTGTCCTTTACTTTTCTTCGCGGCCTTCTCCGCAGCTTTCTCTGCCTTCTTCTCAGATTTCTGCTGCTTCTTCTCACCCAGGCGCTCATGGATGCTCTTCTTGGCAGCCTTGGTTTCTGCCTTTTCCATTTCCAGTCTGGACTCACGCTTTTCCGCATTCTCCATGACTCTGGTATCCGTATCGAAGTGCTGTACGTGATCGGATAAGCGGTCCTCCGGAGATACCTCAGTTCTGTTGATCTGATATACCATGGCGGATAATTCCTTCACATCGATCTCGGCACTTTCCGGTACGATGAGCACCTCATGGGTACTGGA
>JAUNAE010000498.1 GCA_030527765.1 Eubacteriales bacterium | reverse complement strand
CACAGGTGTGGTGTGGAGCAAAAGTGTGCAACTTGTTATTGCAATTTTGGATTATGAATTTTCATCTGTCTGTGAGAAATTAATTGCGTTTTGTGTTGAGGCGGAACGAAGTGGAATTCTGTCGTACCAGAAAAGTATTACCGTTCTGTATGATATGTTCGGATTCCGCAGAGATGAATTTGACCGACTGAACAATGAAGAAAAATATCTGGCCACAATGAATGATACGGAAGAAAGCACAAAGAACAGTATTATTGATTTTGCTGTGGGTAATGTAATTGTAGATGTCGGATCCGGCGGAGGTGTGCTGTTAGATCTCTTAGAAGCAACCTATCCTGGTAAGCAGATCGTTGGAACGGATATCAGCGAAAATGTAATCTCTGTTTTAAATGATAAAAAAATGAAAGAGAATCACCGGTGGTCTATTGTACGCCACAATTTTGTCGAAAATGCTATTTCCAGTGTACAGCCCGATACGATCATTTTCTCCTCCATTTTGCATGAAATTTTTTCCTATACGCAGACGCCTCAGGGACGTTTCCGGATCGAATCCGTAAAGAGCGCTTTACATAATGCTTATGAATCTCTTCCTGCAGGCGGTCGTATTATTATCAGAGATGGTATTAAATCTCCATCCGATGCCGAACACCAGGAGCTTTCTTTTTCCTTTAAAGAAAAAAGCGGGCTGGAGTTTTTTAATAACTATTGCAAGGATTTTAAAGGGTTACCGAATGTAGATCGAAAAAATATCCATATAGAAGGATTACAGGTCACCGGCGATTATAATTTCATGCGTGAATTTCTCTATACCTATACCTGGGGAGAAGAGTCCTACGCCAATGAAGTAAATGAGCAGTTTGGGTATTTTACACTGACTGAGTTTAAAAAGTTTTTCTCCGAACTTGGTGCTACTATCATAAAGGCAGAAGAATTTGTCGAACCGGGATATATTGAGCACCTATCTGACTATATCATGTTAGACAGCAGCTTATATCCCATGTCTAACTGCATCATAGTCGTCGAAAAGTGAGTCTGCTATACAGAGAAATCCCCGGCAGCTGCTGGGGATTTCTAACGCTTCTCCCCCTAATCCTTTGTCAATGTTCTCGTGCCGCATATGGTACAAACGTATTTTGTAGTAATCGTTTTCCCTTCCGATACTACCGTTTTTTTAATCCACTCAGGAGAAATTAAAACGGTTCTATTACCAATCTCAACACTATTGCTATATACATAGCATTCGTCATGTTCTTCACCTTTTTCTGACAGCATTTGCCGTGCATGTTGATCATACGCTTCACCAGAATCAAATTCTTTAAAGCAAATATTACATCTGTATATACCTACACCATCATAAATGGGATCCACACGAGTTTCTGCAGGCATCACAACCTCCTCAAAAACGGGTGCTATCTGGATGGTTTTATATTCCTCATTCCACTGATGCTCATGCTCAGCGCCTGAATATTTACCTGTCACTCTTTCACCGCAAACAGTACATATATATCTGAACCAGGCATAATGTTTGGGTGAATCTGTTACAGTCTCCTTGCGAGCTTGTACATCAGTGACGGTTTTGGTTCCGTTGCAAACGATATCGTAAGCCACTCTCCAGCTGCCATGCGAGTTTCGTCTAACGTTCCCCTCCTCATCAAATAAAGTGGAATCCTGGTGTTCAAACAATTCATCATCTGTATCAAAACGCAGATTACACATATTACACGCATAAAATCCAGCCAGCTCATAGTTAGGTTCCTCATGTGTAATAGCAGGCACATCCTCTTCATGTGTTATGGCCGGAACAAGTTTCTGATAAAATTCATATTTCCACTGATGCTCATGATCAGAAGCCGATGCTGGTTTTCCTTCTTTTACTGCATACCAGGAAATTCCTTCCTCTTTCCAACCTGCTTTTACAAGCGTATTCTGCTCACCCTTACTGGTCGTATAATTGTGAGATCCTGCTGCTGCGTTCGGATTATAGGCACGGTAGAGAGGAACTCTCTTCCGGGTGTCGGAATACCATCCAATACCTTCGTAATTCCAGCCGGCTTTTACGAGGAAATCTTTTTCACCGGAACTGATTGTATAATGGTGATCTCCGGCGTTTGGATTGTACATCCTGTATACCGGAGACTTACTGGATACAGGTGCTACCCAGCCAATGCCTTCATAGTTCCATCCGAGTTTATCAAGGTGATCACGTTCTCCGGCACTGGCTGTGTAAAAGTGTTCGCCGCTATTCGGATTGTACAGGCGATACATATTCTGGTCACTTGCACCAAGCAGTGCTTCCTCTGAACCCAGATCCGTTTCCTGCCCATTTTCACCAAGCAGCGCTTCCTCTGAACCCAGACCCGTTTCCTCTATGTCCTGACTATACTCGTCAACAGAAAGCTCGACCTCATCTGCAAATGCAGGAACTGCAGCTGCTGCGAGCATGCCGCATGCAAGAATCACCACCAATACTTTCTTCATAGTCTTGTTTTCCTTTCGTGAAATATCGTTTGGTAGTAATACTACTATTTCCTGAAGTAAAAGGGTAAGCGCTTAATTTTTGGGTAACTACAAATTCTTCGTTTGATCTCTCATAATGA
>JAUNAE010000056.1 GCA_030527765.1 Eubacteriales bacterium | reverse complement strand
TCGGCAGCTGACGGGTTTTCCTATGACACGAGGGGCTCTTTGTGTGCTGCATAGACCGGAACTTCCGAATTTTGCAGAATTATGCAGACCCTTACGAAGAATTGCAATTCTGGAGCGTGTAGTGAATCCGACAAATATCGGGGCGATCTTTCGATCGGCGGCAGCCCTGCATATGGATGCGGTGCTTCTGACACCGGATTGCTGTGATCCGCTTTCCAGAAGAGCATCCAGAGTCAGTATGGGAACAGTGTTTCAGGTGCCCTGGACATATCTTTGTACGAAGAAAGAAAACTGGCGGCAGCGTCCTATGACAGAGCTGAAGGAGATGGGCTATCATTTTGCAGCAATGGCCCTGAAAGATAAATCCATTCCACTGGATCATCCATCCCTTCAGGACAGAGAGCGTCTGGCTCTGCTTCTGGGAAATGAGGGAGACGGCCTCAGTGAAGAGACCATAGCTTCCTGCGAGGATACGGTGATTATTCCGATGGCAGCAGGAGTGGATTCCCTGAATGTGGCGGCTGCAAGTGCAGTTGCATTCTGGCAGCTGGGAAACCGGGACAAATTTCTGAACAGTTACTGAAGGAAATAAAAATAGAAGGGATCATTCGAGTGTTTGAATGATCCCTTCTGCTTTTTACACTTTTAGGAGTTTGGGGATAGTCAATCGGATTCTCTCAATCCGATTCCACCGTTTGATTCAGTTAATATACAACATTGTACAGGGATTCCCTGATCTTACCCAATAAAAGAATGGATCAGATTCGGAATCTGTGTACGAAGTGCAATGACGGTCATAAATACAGCGAAGATGTAGCAGATCGTCATCAATACCTGAAGAACTCTTGGAGTTTTGATACCGGTGTAGAGTTCTTTTTTCCAGATAATAAGTACCATGAACAATCCTGCAACCGGTGTTGCAACAGAAGTGGCCACGTTAGCAATGAAAATCAGCTGTGTCGGTGATCCGCCATATACAAAGCAGATAATGGTTGCAATGGCAAGACAAACGATACATCCGTATTTTACTGCATTTGACTCAAGACTCGTATCTCTGTTGATACCTGCCTGCATCAGTACAATACCTCTCTGTGTATTTCCGAGAAGAGAGGAGAAACCAGCTCCGACAATGGCAACACCCATAACGATAGGAGCTGCATTTCCGAGGAAAGGACGGAGAAGATCACCGAGCTGAGCGGGAGCTTTGATTACAACATGATCCGGATTAAGAACAATTGCACCTACGAGAACAACAGCACCGGAAATCAGAACAACAGATACAACGTGAGTGATCGCATCTGCTTTCATAGTTCCGTTAAACAGATCTCTTTTGTCCCACTTTTTCTCAAGACCGAGATATGTTCCATAGATACCGGCTGTAACAGCAGCATTTGTGCTGATGTATGCGAGTACTGTTGTAAAGGAGCCTTCCGGAAGAGTCCAGTGTGTCAAACCGTGGCCAAAAGCACCCCAGCTTGGGCCGCCGGTTGCTACAAGTGTTGCATAGAAGCAGATAATCATGCCAAAAATACAGATCATGATACCTTTTTCTACTTTGGAATAGACACCTTTTGTCATATAACAAAAGGCAAGAATGGCAAGCATGATTAATGCACCTAATTTCCAGTTTAATCCAAAAATCAGGTTCATACCTGCGCCGGTTCCGGAAATATTGCCGAGTGTGAAGAAGAAGCACGATAAGAATAGTGCAGCTCCGCAGAATCCGGATGCAATGCCGCCGTAGTAATGACGAATTGCATGAAGGATCGGCATTCCGGTCATAATTGAAATACGGTAAGAAGCCATGGTAAAGGTAATTCCCATGATAATAATCGGAATCAGAACCCACATGACATCGTATCCGTAATTGGATCCCATCATTGCTGATGTAGTGATATTTCCAGGACCGATGACAATACCTGTCAAAATAATTCCGGGTCCTACACGTTTTACAAGTTCTTTAAATGACAACTTTTTTACAGAGAGCGGGTCAAAGCCAAGACGCTCCTGTACAGTTCCCTTCACCTCAACATTTTCATATGCCATATTTTTGTTTCCCCCGAAGACATTCATATGATTTTTTAGACAAAAAGGGTGCATATCAGCACATCTTTCCGCACTTGATATGCACCCGTCATAAAGGCAGTATTTAGTTGTAATTGAGATTATAACTATTCAGCGCCAATATCCTGTAAAGGTACTGAACGGTTCATTGTGAGTTATGCTGATACTTGCTGTCAATAATGAATTTACTTATTTGTACTGCTCCATGTCAACCTTCTCAAGGCCGCTGAGTTTCAGTCCGTTAGCAACCCAGTCTTTTTCTTCCTGATCCAGAGGAAGAACCGGTTTTCTCATAAGTGCAGATTTGAATACGCCACGCTGTTTCAGAGCTTCTTTCAGTCTTGCGTGAGCCTCACCGGAAGGCTGTCCGCCGCCGTAGATTGCCTGGCTGATTGGATAAATAGAGTTGGAAGCATCCTGAGCTTCTTTGAGAGTATGTTTGTCCGGGTTTTTGAATACATCCCAAGCTGCTGTGATGAGTTCCGGAACGCATCCTGCGAATCCGATCAGTGCTCCGTCCATTCCCGGGAACCAGCTTACGCAAAGGGTCTCATCGTGGCAGGTGATCAGGGAGATATCCGGGCACTCCTGACGAAGAAGACGTACGTCATGCTCGTAGATCGGAGTTACACGAGTTCCCATCTTGATACATTTAACGTGATCAATTTCTTTGCACATCTTGATCAGAGTCTCTACAGGGTAGTTTGCTTTTGTCATTGCAGGATAAAGATGGATAATGATATCGATGTCTGCACCTTCAGCTACATCTTTTACATACTCGAATGGAGCGTTGGGGTTCATACCGAAGCGCAGCCACATATGCGGAGGCATCAGAAGGATGCCATCAGCGCCTGCTTCTTTTGCTTCTTTAGCCATCTCGATAGACTCAGCTGTGTTCTCACAGTTAACACCAGAGATGATTGTCATAACATCGCCGCACTCTTCAGCGCAGATCTCAACAACTCTCTTTCTCTCTGCTCTTGTCAGGCCGGTGATCTCGCCGGTATGTCCGTTGCATACAAGACCTTCGATTCCTTTTCCGTAGAAGCTCTTGATCCAGCGAAGATATACTCTGAACTCTTCTTCGTTGATAGTATAATCATCATTCAGCGGAACAGATACTGCAGGGAAAATAGTTTTGAAAGTTTTTGTCTTTGCCATGATATTGATCTCCTTTTTCATCTGATATTTTTTATGTCTGTTGCATACATGATTTACTTTTTTAGCGCGCGCTTTTGTTGTATTGTCTTGTGCAAACGTTTGTTGCTTGCTATGGATTATTTATAACATACGGGTATTGGGGAAGCAAGCAAAGTGGGCATACATGCAACTTCTTGCATGCCTTATACAATAAGTTGCACAAACTGTCACTGTTATCCATATGTATCGAGGGGAAATTGTGCATTATCACAATAGAGGATTCGGAGAAGGGAAAAGTCATCAAAGTAAATTCGAGTTGAAGTTTCTTTGATTCTTCGATATACTGACCGTATACAAACGTTTGCACACGGATGAGCAGTTCCACGCCTGCCGTCTCTACATCTTAGAGGCGTGGGAACGTAAGGGGAAGTATTACCCTATAATACAGAACAGGAGGATGCAGTATGGCAACTTTGAAAGACGTCGCAAAGCTTGCAAATGTAGATGTAAGCACGGTTTCAAGAGCATTAAACAATACATCCTATGTCCACCCGGATACGAAAAAGAGGATATACGCTGCAGTCAAAGAGCTGAGCTATTCCCCGAATCTACTGGCACGTGGGCTCAAGCAGGGAAAAAGAAATACGATTGGAATTGTTGTACCTCGTCTGTCTTTGACATGTTTCGCTGAGATTGCCCAGGCAATAGAAGAGGAGGCACGCAAACGGGGATATGCCACATTGGTTTGTCATACAGAAGATGACCCCAAAATAGAGAAGGATTGTCTGAACAGACTGAGAAATGGTTTTGTTGACGGGCTTGTGATTGCCGGAACCGGAAAGAATACGAGACTTGTGAGAGACATTCATTCGAATGGAATTGCCTGCACACAGATTCTAAGGCAGCAGGACTATATGATGAATTCCGTTGTTGTTGATTACAAAACCTGCGGTTATGATGCGGTTTACTATCTGGAATCCAAGGGATGCAAAGAAATTGGACTTATTAATGGAAGTATGCGGATCGGACCATACAAAGAGCGCTATGAGGGATACAAAAAAGCACTTTTTGAACTGCATCTGCCGGAGACGACGGCAATCTCTCCGCAGCCGGTGAATGTCAACAGTCTGGAATATGGATACGACTGTACTTTGGAATTGCTGGAGCAGAATCCTCATCTTGACGCGATTATGGCGGCGGTTGATGTTCAGGGAATCGGTGCAATACGTGCACTCACAGAACGTGGTTACACAAAAGACAAGGTGAAGGTGATCAGCCTCACGGGACACTCGATCGGTGCAATGCTCCAGACATCTATGACATCCATGGAGCTTCCTTCTTTTGAGATCGGCTACAAGGCGGCAGCAATCACCATTGATGAAATTGAATCAGCCCATGATAAGATTATGCCGGCACAGCACATTGTATATAACTCTACATTGGTAGAACGGGAAACTACATAAAAAGTCAAGAGGCCCGCACTGGGGGATGAACCCCGGTGCAGGCCTCTTGCTTTATTTCAGATCTCCCTGAAAGATCTGTGCGATCGGGGAGGATTCATCAAGAATAATTGTTTTGTCGGAGCCGGTCATGGAAGTCTTCAGGGCATCCAGGCTGCGGACAAATGCATAAAAGTCACTTCTGGATTCTTCGCTGTAAGCTTCCGAGAGAATTTTCATGTATTCTGCCTCGCCTTCGGCTCTGAGAATCTCAGCCTGTCTGTTGGCATCGGAAATCTTGATTTTGATTTCCTTGTCCGTTGTGTTTCGAATGACCTTTGCCTCGGAATCACCTTCCGCTGTGTAGGTTGCGGCGATGTTTTCACGTTCGGAAATCATTCGCTCATAGACTGCTTCTTTGTTGTCGTCAGGGAGATCCAGCTGTTTGGTTTCGCAGCTGATCAGCTTGATTCCGTACTGTTCCATGTTGGTGCCGATGGACCCCATGACCGCAGTGGAAAGTTCTCCGTCGCGGCTGGTAATAACTTCATCCTGAGACATGCTGCTGATGACGTTCTTTGTCGCATTGTAGACGGCGGTATTAATTCGGCTTTCACCGCTCTCAATGGAAGAGTTCAGTGTCTGCGCAAACTTCAGTGGATCATCAATCTTCCATAAAATATAGCTGTCACAAAGCATGGTCTTTTTGTCCTTCGTGATGACATCGGAAGGAGCAAGATCGTAGAGAAGAGTTTCCTTTGGGAGCGTCTGGGTGCTCTGGATGAATGGAGCCTTCAGGCTGATTCCTGGCTCGGAAATAATTCGACGGACTTTTCCGAACTGGCGGATCAGTTTGTATTCGTTCTGAGCGGTTACGGTAATAGATGAACCAAGCAGAACAATTGCTGCGAGAATGCCGACACCGGCAATAATTCCTTTATTTTTCATATGTGAAATCCTTTCGTTATTTTCAATGGATTAGTTGTCAGAGTTTTCCGCGGTTGTTTCCTTTGAGTCATCTGTTACAAAACTGTCCAGAGGAAGAACTTTCTGCACGCCGTCGCCGCTGTCGATGATGAGCTTCATGTTCGGAAGGACATCTTCCATTGCCTCATAGAACATTCGCTGTTTGGTGATCTCAGGATTCTTGATATACTCGGCGTACATGGCGTTGAATCTTGCGACTTCCGCCTCTGCCTCATTGATACGCACCTGTTTGGCTGCTTCGGCATCCTGAATAATCTGGTCTGCTTCTGCTTCGGCCTCAGGGAGTTTCTCGTTTCGATATTTGTTGGCATTGTTGATGGAAGTTTCTTTTCCCTGTTTTGCGGTTTCTACTGCTTTGAAGGAGCGCATAACTTCCTGAGTCGGCGGCTCGGAGTCCTGAATTGTAATGTTCACAAGCTGAATTCCGAGATCCTGTTCTTCGATCTGTGCCATGATCATTTCTTTGATTTTTCCCTGAATTTCACTTTTTCCGGTGGTGAGCACATCATCCACTTTGTAGCTTGCAACTACGGTACGAATGCAGGACTGGGAGATGTTTTTCAGAATGTTCTCCGGTTCTTTGGAGGTGTAAAGATATTTCACCGGATCGGAGATTCTGTATTCTACGAAGAAGTCTACATCGATGAAGTTGTAGTCTGAAGTGATCATCAGTCCTTCGTTTTCTACAAGCTCGTTTGTTCCTAAAGTGTATCCGATCGGGAAGCCCTGAATCGTTGTGTTAACCTTTGAAACTTTCTGGGCAAACGGTACTTTGAAATGAAGTCCGGTTTCGGTTACGGCTTTTGGGATTCCGAAGGTGGTCAGAACCGCCTGTTCCTGCTCCTGAATCTGATAAGTGACATCACCGGCAAAAACTCCGATGGCGCAGGCGGCGATGAGAATACCTCCCGCCACTGCGGCTTTCTTTTTGTTTATCTTTCTTTTCTGCGGCTGAAAACCAGGTCCTTGATGAAAATTAAATTCCGGCATATGACTCCTCCTTTTTCATACGTGTCATTGGAATGAAAGGTTACAGTTCTTGGTTAATTGAAAGGGGATAGAAGTAAAAAAAGACTTTTATTTCGGGCATATGAATATCCCAAAATAAAAGTCTTGCTGTTTATGCAATGTCGCGGGTATTGCTACCGTACTGACGCGAATGCTCCACATAATTGATTGGTTCTGTGGCCGCTACTCCCTTTTCTTGAGTCAGTATTCTAGCACCGGGCAATATAAAAGTCAATATAAAAGCAGCTGTTTATAGAAATTTTAGAATAACTTCGCACGATATATAAAAAAAGCAGAATCTTTATGACTCTGCCAAACCTGTGATTAAAACGCGAATCTCGTAAGAGGATTCGCGCGCGAGTTCGGCAGTTGCGAAGCAACTTTATTCTGCAGTGTATCTGTGTGGTTAAGACACATCTGCAAACTGGGAATTGTAGAGATTCTGATAGAAACCATGTTTTGCCATAAGAGTCTCATGATTTCCCTGCTCGATAATCTTACCATCCTTCATAACAAGGATCATGTCAGCGCTTCGAATGGTAGAGAGGCGGTGGGCAACAATGAAACTTGTGCGGCCTTCCATGAGTTTGTCGAAGGCTTTCTGAATCAAAATCTCCGTACGGGTATCGATGCTTGATGTTGCCTCATCGAGAATCAACATTGGAGGCAGACAAAGCATTACACGGGTGATACAGAGAAGCTGTTTCTGCCCCTGGCTCAGACTGTCTTCGGTGAGAACCGTATCAAGCTTCTTCGGAAGTCGCTTGATAAACTCCCAGCTGTGAGCCTCTTTTGCTGCTGTGATGATTTCTTCATCCGTTGCATCCGGTTTTCCGAAGGCGATATTTTCGCGTACGGTTCCGTGCTTCAGCCATGTTTCCTGGAGAACCATTCCGTAGGAGTGGCGCAGGGAGTGACGGGAAACCTGAGTGATATCTTTTCCGTCGATGAGGATCTTGCCTTTGTTCACATCGTAGAAGCGCATAAGAAGATTAATAAACGTTGTTTTTCCACATCCTGTCGGACCGACGATGGCAATCTTCATTCCCGGTTTGGCATCCAGAGAAAATTCTTCAATCAAAGGTTTCTCAGGATCGTAGCGGAAGGAAATGTGCTCGATGTCAACCTTTCCGGTGGAACAGGTGAGTTCTTCTTTTGGATCTTCGGATTCCGGTTCTGCTTCGATCAGGGCAAAGACACGGGATGCACAGGCAAGGGCATTCTGAAGCTCCGTGACAACGCTGCTGATGTCATTGAAAGGTTTCATGTACTGGTTTGCATAGGAGAGCATTACGGAAAGGCCTCCTACGGTCAGGTGCATTCCCATAATCAGGAAAGAACCAAGAAGAGCCACACAGGCATAAATAATATTGTTGACCAGACGTGTGGACGGGTTTGTCAGACTGCTGTAGAAAATGGCCTTCTGACTGTATTTCTGCAGATCTTTGTTGATCTTTGAAAACTGTTCGGAAGAACGCTGCTCATAACCGAAGGCTTTGACAACTTTGGCATTGCCAATCATTTCTTCGATGAGCGCTGTCTGTTGTCCGCGGGTTTCCGTCTGTTTCTGGAACATCTGGTAAGAATGTGTTGCAATAAATTTTGCAACGAAGAAGCTCAGAGGAGTCAGAAGAATGACAAGTCCGGTAATAGGAAGACTTTTTCTGAGCATAAAAATCAATGTGACTACAATGGTAATGACACCGGAAAACAGCTGTGTGAATCCGAGAAGAAGACCATCAGAAAGCTGGTCGACATCGGCAATGACACGGCTGACGACGTCACCGGTACTGTGGCGGTCCAGATAGGAGAGGGGCAGTACCTGAATCTGACGAATGGCTTTGGCACGAATATCCTGTACCACACGGTAAGTCAGACGGTTGTTGATAATGTTCATAACCCAAGTTGCCAAGGAAGTCAGGGCAATCAGGATTGCGATTTTGATGAGCACGGAAGCGATCATCTCGAAATTTACCTGTCCCTTGCCAAGGATTTCATCGATGGCATCTCCGAAAAGAATCGGGGCGTAAAGAGTCATGACAACGGATGCTGCAGCCAGAAGAACACTGAGAAGGAGAAGAATACGGTAATTGCCGATGTACTTCATAACTTTCAGAAAGGTTCTGGAACTTTCTGCTCTGCTCTGTTTGTTGGATGGGTTGCTGCTCATGCCAGAACCTCCTTTCCTGAAGTTTGCTTCTTTGAGGACTGCTCTTTAGAAGTTTGATCATTTTTTCCGGAAGTGGATTCCTTCGGGCGTTCCTCCGGGAACTGAGAATAATAAATTTCCTGATATACCGGACATGTATTCATAAGATCGGTATGAGAACCCTGTCCGACCACTGCACCGTCTTCCAGAACAAGAATCAGGTCGGCATTCCGTATGGTGGATGCACGCTGGGACACGAGGAATACCGTCATGTTTCCCGGAAGAGAATGAATGGCTTTTCGGAGGGCTGCGTCGGTTGCAAAGTCCAGAGCGCTGGCGCTGTCATCCATAATCAGAATATCAGGTTTCTTTACGAGAGCACGGGCGATGGTCAGTCGCTGACGCTGACCGCCGGAGAGATTGCGTCCGTTCTGTTCAATCAGAAAGTCGAGTTTTCGCGGTTTCTGCTCCACCACTTCTTTTGCCTGAGCATAAGTGACGGCTTCCATCAGTTCCTCATCAGAGGCATTTTCGTTTCCCCATTTCAGGTTATCACGGATACTTCCTTTGAAAAGAACTGCTTTCTGCGGAACGATACCGATTTTGCTGATCAGGGATCCTTTGGCAAAATCGGCGACAGGTTTGCCATCTACGAGGACGGAACCTTCGGTCACATCATAAAAGCGGGGAATCAGATTCACAAGAGTGGATTTACCGGATCCCGTACCACCGATAATACCGACGGTCTGGCCTTTTTTGACGGAAAAATTAATTCCGGAGAGAGAAGGCTCGGAAGCACCTGCGTAGGTGAAAGAAACATTCTCAAATGCAACGGCTGTCTCAGAAGAATCTATGTCAGCAGTAGTCTGCTCCGGATAGTCCATGCCGGGCGCTACATCCAGAACGTTCTGTACACGATTTGCACAGGCGATGGATTTGTCGATGGTGATAATGAGGGAAGCCAGTTTGATGAGCTCCACAATAATCTGTGCCATGTAATTGTAAAGAGCAACAACATCTCCCTGCTGAATTGCACCAAGATGAACCTGAATTGCACCCTGACGAATCAGAAGAATGGTAGCTCCGTTGACAATCAGGTAAGTCAGAGGGTTCATGAGAGCAGAAAGACGTCCTACCCGCTCATTCATGGCAGTGAGATCACTGATACGGGAGTCGAATTCCTGAACTTCGTCTTTTTCTTTGCAGAAAGCACGAATGACGCGGACACCGGTCAGATTCTCGCGAGTCGTTTCAAGAACACCGTCCAGAGCGGTCTGCACTTTCTTGAACAGAGGAATGCTCAGAGCCATGATTCCATAAACAACTACACTGAGGAGCGGAATTGCTACGGCGAAGATCAATGCACAGCGCACATTGATGGTGAAGGCCATGATCATTGCTCCGAGAACGATGAAAGGACTTCTGAGCAGCAGGCGGAGTGCTAAGTTTAATGCTCCTTGTACCTGGTTCACATCACTGGTCATTCGTGTGATCAGTGTGCTTGTGCCGAGAGTATCCAACTCCGTGAAGGACAGCTTCTGCACATGATCGAAGAGTGCCTGGCGAAGTTTCGTTGCGAATCCGACACTTGCTTTGGCGGCAAAAAACTGTGCCGTGAAGCTGAAGGCCAGTCCGACGACTGCCAGAAGAATCAGGAAAACAAAACGAGAGGTAATGTATCCGCGATTCTCGGAAGACAGACCCACGTTAATGATCTGAGCCACCACAATGGGAACGGCCAGATCCATGAGTGCTTCCAGAAGTTTGAACAGCGGGGCAAGAACGGTTTCTTTCTCGTACCCCTTTAGAAAAACAGCGAGTTTTTTCATAACACACTTCCTTCCATATTAGTTACATATATTATTTTACACATACTTCATAGCATTATAATACAAAGCGGAAAAGAATGCGAGTGACCATCGCAACCAAAATGGACAAAAAAAGTGACCTGTCTTCGACAGATCACTTAGAATTCTTTATTACGCGCGCCGCACTTCGAAATGCTTTCACAGACGTTACCTCTACAGTTAACTCAGCTCAGGCACCCTTACGGCACACAAGAGCTTCCGCTTAGTGCTGCTGTATCTCTACCCTGACACGGTTCACGGATTCCTGTTGCGTAAGACCCAAACGTCAACGCCACTTATAAAGGGCAGCTCTGCAAAGAACACCCCTCGGATTGGCATCACCCCTGCTGTAGCGGATTGCAGGTACAGGGCACCGCTATCTCCCCGGCTGCGCAGACTTGATTATATCGATTATCGAAAAGTTTGTCAAGAAGTTGTATTCAAATCAGAAGTATTATATAATGATTCCACAGATACGGATTTAGCACCGATAGGACGGTGCAGCACACATTTGCAAATGATGTGAACGCAGATAATCGAAACAGTCTGCGTTCATGAGCAAGCGAAGCAGATTGTGAAGATCTGCTTTACATGGAACGGCAAAGAAAGGGAGGACATCATGATTAAAAGAATCGGTTTGCTGACAAGCGGCGGAGATTGTCAGGCATTGAATGCTACCATGAGAGGCGTTGTTAAGGGTCTCTCCAATTCCATTAATGATCTCGAAGTATACGGCTTCGATGATGGATATAAGGGATTGATTTACGGTAAGTATCGTATGCTGACATCTAAGGATTTTTCCGGAATTCTGACTCAGGGAGGAACGATCCTCGGTACATCTCGTCAGCCATTCAAACTGATGCGTGTTCCGGATGAGAAGGGTCTTGACAAAGTAGCTGCTATGAAGCAGACCTACTACAAACTGTGTCTGGACTGCCTTGTCATTCTCGGAGGTAACGGAACTCAGAAGACAGCGAATCTGCTTCGCGAAGAAGGTCTGAATATTATTCACCTTCCGAAGACCATTGATAATGATATTTACGGAACCGATATGACCTTCGGATTCCAGAGTGCAGTGAACATTGCCACAAACGCAATTGACTGTATCCATACGACTGCGGCTTCCCATGGTCGTGTATTTATTGTTGAGGTTATGGGACATAAGGTTGGAAGTCTGACACTTCATGCAGGTCTTGCAGGTGGTGCAGATATTATTCTGATTCCGGAGATCCCATACGACATTAAGAAAGTAACCGCAGCGATCCAGAAACGTACTCAGGCCGGCAAGAGATTTACCATCCTTGCAGTTGCAGAGGGTGCTATTTCCAAAGAAGATGCACAGCTCAGCAAGAAAGAGTATAAGAAGAAACTGGAAGCACGTGCGAAGAAATATCCGTCTGTTTCCTATGAGCTTGCAGATGAAATTACCAAAGAGCTTGGCAACGAAGTACGTATCACCGTTCCGGGACATACCCAGAGAGGTGGAGAGCCTTGCGCATATGACCGTGTTCTTTCCACAAGAATTGGTGCAGGCGCAGCGAAGGCAATTCTGGACAAAGAGTATGGTATTATGATCGGTATCGTTGATGGCAAGATCAAACGCGTTCCGCTTGAGGAGTGCGCAGGCAAGCTGAAGATGGTATCTCCAAAAGACCAGACAGTTCAGGCTGCAAAACAGATTGGAATCAGCTTCGGTGATTGATAAAATGATCAAACCGGATAAATAGTGAAAGAAGAGCAGGCACCTGCGTCCGGTGCAAAGAGACGCAGGTACCTGTTTTTTGACGGAAGAGAGGAAACTACCATGGGCTATACAGCTCTCTATAGGAAATTTAGACCGGATCGATTTGAGGAAGTGAAGGGGCAGGATCACATTGTCACAACACTGACCAACCAGATCAAGGCGGGACGTATCGGGCATGCATATCTGTTCTGCGGAACTCGTGGAACAGGTAAAACTTCTGTGGCAAAGATTCTTGCCAAGGCAGTGAACTGTGAGCATCCCAATGGAGGAAGTCCCTGCGGAGAGTGTCCGACCTGCAAGGCAATTCAGGCCGGTACTTCTATGAACGTGATCGAAATCGATGCGGCTTCCAACAACGGTGTCGACAATATTCGTGAGATTCGCGAAGAAGTTGCCTACCGCCCGACAGAGGGAAAATACAAAGTCTATATTATCGATGAGGTGCATATGCTTTCTACGGGAGCATTCAATGCCCTTCTGAAAACCCTGGAGGAGCCTCCTTCTTATGTAATTTTTATTCTGGCAACAACGGAGGCTCATAAGATTCCGATTACGATTCTTTCCAGATGCCAGAGATACGATTTTCATCGAATTACGCTGGATACCATTGCAGACCGTCTGAGCGAACTTCTTCAGATTGAGGGAGTAGAAGCAGAGGAAAAAGCAGTCCGCTATGTTGCAAAAATGGGAGACGGATCCATGCGAGATTCCTTAAGTCTTCTGGATCAGTGCATCAGTTTTTACCTTGGGCAGAAACTGACCTACGAACATGTGCTGGATGTGCTCGGTGCTGTGGATACAGAGGTCTTCAGCCGTCTTCTAAGGCGGGTGCTAGAGGGCGATGTCACAGGATCTATTCGAATTCTGGAAGAATTGATTATCGGAGGAAGAGAACTTGGCCAGTTTGTGGGAGACTTCACCTGGTATATGAGAAATCTTCTTCTGGTAAAAACCTCTGAAAATCCGGAAGAGGCCATCGATGTATCTGCGGAGAATCTGAGGCTTCTGCAGGAAGAGAGTGAGATGGTAGAGGTAGAGACACTTATGCGATATATTCGCGTATTCTCAGATCTCTCTAATCAGATTCGCTATGCAACCCAGAAGAGGGTTCTGGTGGAAATTGCTCTTATTAAGCTCTGCCGCCCGGCGATGGAGACGAATCTGGATTCTGTTCTGGATCGAATTCGAGTTCTGGAGCGAAAGATCGAGGAGCGCCCCGTGGTGACGCAGGTTGTTCAGAGTACGGCAGGTACGGCTGAAAGGGCAGAAGCACCTGTGGAAGTTAAGAAGCCGCCGAAGGCTGCGCCGGAGGATCTTGTTAAGATCGTGGCCGGATGGAAACAGATTGTGGGACGAACCACAGGACTGTTTCGAAGTGTCCTGCAGAATGCGGTTCCGAAGTACGATGGTGAAACCGGGGATCCGGTATTGTATGTGGAATTTTATGATTTGCCTGCGATGAATACGATTCAGTCAGAGGAGAATCTGGAAGAGCTTCGGAATGTAATTTTGCAGATGTCCGGCAAAGATGTAGAACTGCGAATGGTTATGGCAGGAAATAATGATAATCGAGGACTTACCGAGATCACAGTGGATCAGGCGATCCGTGACAATATTTTTGCCGACGTGGTTGTAGAGGAAGATCCGGAGGATCAAGAGTAGAAAATAATTTGCAAGATACTATCCATCTCACTCGGGGAGACCCCCATCTTCTATAAGTGGGGGATAACAAATTAGTCTCAGTGGGG
>JAUNAE010000497.1 GCA_030527765.1 Eubacteriales bacterium | reverse complement strand
GAGCATGGCGGCAGTGTGATTCGTTGCACTGCCGTCTTGTGATATAGGAGCGTGATTAGATGATTGCAACAAGAAATATTTACGTGATTAAGGATGGGATTGCTGAACTTAGATGTGGCGATAAAACAATTTTTTTGGATGAAGATTTTGTTGATACAGCTTCTATGTACCAATGGTCTATCGGCACTCACGGATATGCAACAAGTGGTGCAGGCAAGGAACAGGTGTTAATGCATAGGCTTGTTATTAATGCAAAGTCTTCAGACATGGTAGATCATATCAATAAAAATAGATTGGATAATAGAAAAGATAATTTAAGATTGTGCAATGCAAGTCAGAATATGATGAACAAAGAAAAGTTATCGTCATCACAGAATAAGTATAAAGGTATTTGCTATACGCAAGCAGGAAAGTGGCAGGCACAGATAAGTAAAAATGGACGAGCAATTTATTTAGGCTTATATGAATCTGCGGAGCTTGCCGCAAAAGCATATGATACAGCTGCGAAAGTTATTCATGGAGAATTTGCTAGTTTAAATCTGAATTCCGAGGATATAGATTTACCGAAAATCAGACGTAGGCATAAACTTTCAAAAGAAGAAGTGAAATCTGTTAGAACCCTATACAGAGAGGGATATTCTATTAATGAAATTGCAGAAGTCTATAGTCATTCATATTCAGCTATTCAGAGAATTATAAAGAATAAGACATTTCGGGGGGTAGAATAATGAATACATTGCATTTGGACTTGGAAACATTCTCTTCAGTGGATTTATCAAAATGCGGAGTATATCGTTATTGTCAGAGTAAGGATTTTGAAATACTCCTATTCGGATATTCAGTAGATGACGGGGATGTTCATGTAATTGATTTGGCACAAGGAGAAGAGATACCGGAAGAGGTTCTTAATGCGCTCACAAATGAGCAGATTATAAAATGGGCGCATAATTGTTCATTCGAACGTGTTTGTTTATCTGAATTTTTAAGACGATATTATCCTGAGAAGTTTCAAAGCTACAGTATTTTGGAAGATACAGTCGGAGATTATCTTGATCCGTCATCATGGCGATGCTCCATGATATGGTCAGCATATATGGGACTGCCATTATCGTTGGCAGGTGTTGGTGCAGTCCTTGGTTTGGAAGAACAAAAGCTGACAGAGGGCAAAGACCTCATCAGATATTTCTGTGTTCCATGTAAGTCAACAAAGGCAAATGGCGGAAGAACAAGAAATCTTCCAATCCATAACAAAGATAAGTGGGAGTTGTTCAAAAAATATAATAAAAGAGATGTTGAAGTGGAGATGTCCATTCAACAGAAACTTGCAAAGTTTCCTGTGCCGGAATTTGTATGGGAAGAATATCATCTCGATCAGGAAATCAATGACAGAGGTATTGCACTTGATATGAAGGTTGTCGAGAACGCAATTACCTTTGATGAAAGATCCAAAGCAGTGTTGTCAAATAAAATGCAAGAATTGACGGGACTGGATAATCCGAACTCAGTGCAGCAGATGAAACAATGGCTTGCAGACAATGGTTTGGAGATGGAGAGCCTTGGAAAGAAGGAAGTTGCAGAGGTGCTAAATACAGCACCGGAACCATTAAAGACAGTTCTTTCCCTTCGTCAGCAGCTTGCCAAATCATCGGTAAAGAAATATCAGGCAATGGAAAACGCTGTATGCAAAGATGGAAGAGCAAGAGGAATGTTTCAATTTTATGGTGCTAATCGTACAGGAAGATTTTCAGGGCGATTAATACAATTACAAAATCTGCCTCAAAACCGTATTTCTGATTTGGCAGAGGCGAGGGCTCTGGTAAAGGTTGGAGATTATGATGCAATGACCATGTTATATGATGATATCCCAGATACTTTATCACAGCTGATTCGTACAGCATTTGTGCCAAGACCAGGAATGAAATTCATTGTTTCGGACTTTTCAGCCATTGAAGCAAGGGTCATAGCATACCTTGCTGGGGAGCAATGGGTGTTAGATACATTTGAAAGTGGCGGTGATATTTATTGTGCTACAGCTAGTAAAATGTTTCATGTTCCGGTAGAAAAACACGGTGTAAATTCTCATTTGAGACAGAAAGGAAAACAAGCAACTCTCAGCTGTTCATACGGAGGATCTGTAGGAGCACTTAAAGCCATGGGAGCACTGGAGTCCGGGATGCAGGAAGAGGAACTGCAGCCGCTTGTGGATATGTGGAGATCTGCAAATCCGAATATCGTAAAGTTCTGGTGGGAAGTAGACCGTGCTGTGAAAAAAGCAGTAAAGGAAAAACAATCTTCAAAGATTGGCAGTATCAGTTTTTCCTGCAGAAGCGGCATGCTTTTTATTGGACTGCCAAGCGGCAGAACACTTTCCTATGTGAAGCCAAGAATGGGTACCAATATATTTGGAAGTGAGTCTGTGACCTATGAAGGTGTCGGCGGTACAAAGAAATGGGAGAGAATCGAAAGCTATGGTCCTAAGTTCGTAGAGAACATTGTTCAGGCAATCAGCAGAGATATTTTGATGTATGCCATCCGAACATTATCCCACTGCTTTATCTGTGGGCATGTCCACGATGAACTGATTATTGAATGTGATAAGAGAGTGTCTCTTGATGCCA
>JAUNAE010000496.1 GCA_030527765.1 Eubacteriales bacterium | reverse complement strand
AGAAAAGAAGAGTAAAGAAAAGAAGAGGGTAGTGTATAGTTATACGCCAGACCAGGCAACCAACATAACACGCATCATAGATGCATACACAAGGATTTGTGTTGATCTGATTCAGATAGGGGCAATCACAGAAGCAAAAAAAGCGAAGATAGCTGAAAGATTGAAAACATATTCTGTTGATGATATCGAAATAGCATTTATGAAATCACAGGAATCCGACCTGTTAACAGCAAGGAAAGGAACGTGGAAGGCTACTTTTGACTGGATCATGAATTCTGATGAGAATATCAAAAAAATCCTATCTGGCAATTATGACAACTGGAAGCAGCAGACGAATAAAAATAGCTTTAACAACTGTGAATCACGAACTTACGATTACAACGATTTAGAGCGGCAGTTGCTCGGATCGGCAACATGAAGGGAGATATAGCCATGAAAATGACAGGTAACAGATATCAGGAACTTGCAGGAAGAACAATGAACGATGAGCTGAACAGTGTGGAGCAGGAGCGACACGCACTTTTCGGTATGTGTAGCGAAATCGGAGAGATTCAGGGCATTTTCCAGAAGGAATACCAGGGACACGAGATCAACTATGAACATCTCAAGAAGGAGCTTGGAGACTTGCTTTGGTTTGTGGCTGAGTTTTGCACAGCTAATAGATGGGATTTGGAGGATGTGATGGAGCTGAATATCATGAAACTCAACGGACGGTTCCCGAAGGGATTTGAGGCGGAAAGAAGCTTAAACCGGAAGGAGGGTGATATCTGATGGTTACAGAGAAAAGGGCATATGCTGCGGCGGAAATGCTGCAACAGTTTTGCAGAGACCATAAATGCAATAATTGCATGTTTGGCGATGGCTCTTGGTGCGCACTGTACGACGATAATCAGGCACCGGAATATTGGGATCTGGAAGAAGTAGAACCGGAGGAGGGATAGTGATGAGGTTAATTGATGCGGATAAGCTGCAAATGCGAATTGCAGATTTACAGCTGATTGCAGCTCCGGACGAAAGAGACAGTGAAGAAGTACAGGAAGAATGCAGAAAGGCAGTTAAGGACTTGGAGACATTCTCCGAATTGGTGGACGAACAGCCAACAGTATACTTTGAACCTGTTCCGCTGGAAAAAGCATTGGAGGACGATGGCAAATGACCGATATAGCAGGAGCTTTACTAGGATTATGCCTTGTCGTAGACATTTTAATCATTGGATATCATATCGGGTGTTATGCGGAGAATAAACGGGCACAGAAGCATTTCAATGAATTGCACAGGATGATAAGGGAGCTGATGCAGGATGGAAAGAATGTGGGTAAGCGAGGCGGAAATTGTAGCACAGCAGACGAGCCATGACTACAGACCGTATTATGCTATCAAATACAAACGGATCGGAAGCAAAGAGTATGAAATCGGATATGGAAGCTATAACCTTGCTTTTGTTACTGTATGGCTGGAAGCGCATTTTAAGGTTGTCCCAACATACGCAAGAGGAAACCTCTGTGAGGGATGCGAGGGCAGCGGATACGAAGGATGCACAAATTGCGACAGAACATACGCAGAAGCAAGAGAATATATGATGAGAGAGGCGGTGAGCACACATATGGCAGATAAAAAGAATGCAGAAGGCTACAACGACCCGACAGCATACGGCGCAGAGCGTGCAGTCGAGCGAACAATCAACGCGGAAGAGTACAGACGGAGAACGGAAGAGGCAGAGGTCGAAAAGGACGCAAATCGCCTTGTAGGGGCTTTCAAGATAATGGCGAAATCCGCAGGATACGAAATCGACAGCCGGATTATTCTCAGACACAGGAAGACGGGAAAGGTTTTTAGATAATGGGAAAATATGGGATTCCTTACAAAGGTTGCAAACAAAAAATAGCGGATCAGATACTTTCTGTATTGCCACCAGCTGAGAACTTTTATGATCTTTTTGCCGGAGGTGGAGCAATCACACACTGTGCTATGCTTTCTGAAAAATATGAAAATTACATCATGAACGACATAGAACCGGGATTGTGCCAATTATTCCGAGATGCGGTATCCGGTAAATATCACGATGAAAAAGGCTGGGTGAGCCGACAGGATTTCGAATTACTGAAACATACATCCGCATACGTTCGTTTTATTTGGTCATTTGGAAATAATGGACGCAAATATATGTACTCTCCAGAAATAGAAAGGTTCAAGAAGCATTTGCATCATATTTTCTTTGCTGAGAATCCGCATGACGCAAGAATGTACTGGAAAGCGTTCGTTCGAGAATTTGCGAAGGTACGGGAAGAAATTGCGGAATTAACAAAACAGGTCGAGAAATTATGTGATGATTGCGGTGTGGAAATGCTCAGAAATGTAGATGGAACCGTAAATGCGAAAAAGATAAAAAAGGATGTTAACACGGTTCTGAGCGGTAAAATTCGAAAGTATATGCGTGACTGTTTGAAAGAATCAGGAAGAACGGCAGCGGACGTTGATAGACTGCTCGGAACGAATGGAATGGCTGGTCACTACTTCGGAGAATCGCAATGGGCTTTACCGACAAAAGAAGCGTATGAGAAAATGCAGACTATATTGCCGGATCTGACGATCCCGTGGGGAACGCTTAACGAAAGTCTGGA
>JAUNAE010000495.1 GCA_030527765.1 Eubacteriales bacterium | reverse complement strand
CCTTTTTTCTTTGCCTTTACTACACCTTTTTTGTTCACGGTCGCAACCTTCTTATTACTACTCTTGTAGGTGATCTTCTCGGTTGATGTGAACGGCTCCAGTGCGACGGTTAATTTTTGACTCTTGCCTTTTTTTAGAATGAGTTTTCTTTCAGCAGATATTGAGCTTGTTCTTACCGCTCCTTTCTGAACCGTAATATCTATATTACCAATACTCATTTCGCCATTTGGTGTGGGAAATGAGGCGAGTATCACAATTTTTGCTTCTCCCATCTTTTTTGCAGTGACTTTCCCATCTTTGCTTATGGAGATGACACTGGGATCGCTGCTTCTCCAGGCTACTGCTGTGCCTTTTGCGCGTTTGAGATAGTTATGTATCGAAGTAGTTGTTCCGAGTTTCATTTTCCTTCCAGAATAACTTACAACAAAAAAGCCACATCCTGCGATTTTCTCGCCACATACTGCACACTCTGCATAGTGTCCAGTTGGGCTCATCAGTCTCGACTCTGCTGCGGTTATTGCCTCATCGGTTATTTCCCATACGTGTTCATGGTTCCCTGCTGCCTGGGCAGTAAATGAAAAACAGATCACAAACATCAGGACAACATAACCGAACAAGTTCATTTTTTTCTTTTTCATGGTATCCTCCTTTTAATCATTATTCCGCCCATGTTTGTTTTGTTAACGGACTCCTTTGTTTTTCGTAAAGTTGACTCCGTAAAATTTTTAGATTTGAAAATATGATACCTCTATAGATTCCTCCTGTCAAAACAAGATCTCATTGTTCTCGTTTCATTCGTAGAGTGCACATGTTTTGCATTACTGACACTGTAGTATATAGTCCGCTATTTGGTAATCAGGCTCGCTCTTCAAAATATGATTTATAAAATAACGTCTCTTTTCCATATCTCTTTGTCAGTTATCAGTAGAATAAATAGAATCTATTTTTTTTCACTTATCAGGCCTCAAAGCCTTTCCAGACCGGCTCGCCGGTATATGTTTTAGCCTCCTCTGTTCCGGTGAGAACACGGAGAGCACCGGCAGCCATTGCCTGATGTTCTCTCTCACCGGGATAGACACTGATCGGCGCAATAAAGCCGCATCGCTCCTGTATCATATCTACCACATCTTTAAAGCGGCACAGTCCGCCTGTCAGCACGATTCCATCTACCTTGCCCGCAAGAACGCAGGCCATTGCACCGATGTTTTTGCATACCTGGTAGATCATGGCATTCCAGACGATCGTTGCTCTTCTGTCCCCCTGATCGACCATTGCATGAATCACATCAGAATTTGAGGTACCGAAATAACTGGTAAGACCACCTGCCTGTGAGCAAAGATCGCGGATCTCCTCTTCGGAGCGGTCTCTCAGATAATTGTTTACGTCTGTGACTGCCATGGAACCCATTCTGGTGGGTGTAAAGGGCCCCTGTCCACCGCCGGCATCATTGCCATCGATCATACGGCCATGCTGATGTGCCGTAACCGAGATGCCGCCATCGATGTGGCATACTATAAAGTTGGATTCTTTATAGTTCAGTCCATTTAGTTTTGCATGGTGTCTGGCTACCGCTCTCAGGTTCAGTGCATGCGACACAGCTCTTCGATAGATACCGTTTACGCCGGTAATTCTGGCAAGATCACAAAGCTCATCTACCACAGGGGGATCGACCATTAACAGTTCTCCGCCATATTCCTTATGAAGCTCAGCGGCCATCTGTACACCGAGCATAGAGGCATGATAGAGCCCTCCTTTGGCATCATGCGTATCTTTGATCAGCTTGTCGTTGATCTTGTATACACCGCCTTCCAGGGCCACACAGCCGCCTCCACGGCCAACAATGGCATCAATTCCGTGAAGATCCAGATGATCCTCCTCGATAAAGGCTTTGATAACCTTCATGCGATACTCCAGCTGATCGTTGATCGTAGGAAACTTTAACAGCTCACTGGAATCATGAAAGACATCTTTTGTAAAGAGCATGCGATCATTTTCATGAAGAGAAAGCTTGGTTGAGGTAGAACCCGGATTGATGACAAAAATACGATATGTTTTTTCCATAGCGACATCTCTTTTCCTATTATTATTTTGTGTGATCGATGACCACGGATAAACGTATAAAGTATAAAACAGAAAGGATTACACAGGTACCTGATCTTTATCAAGGATGATGGTAAACGGGCCGTCATTTAAGAGTTCAACTTTCATGTCGGCACCGAAACGGCCTGTCTGGACATTTTTTACCTGCTGAGCACATTTGTCTGCCAGATATTCAAACAGACGATTGGCTTCCTTGGGCTCTAACGCATCAGTAAAACCGGGGCGAAAACCCTTGCGGCAGCTGGCATAAAGCGTAAACTGAGACACTAAAAGAAGTTCTCCATCGACATCGGCAAGCGATTTATTGGTTTTTCCATTTTCGTCCTCAAAGATGCGAAGTCCCAGCATTTTGTGAGCAAAACAGTCAACTACATGCTCGTTATCGCCTTGTCCCATTCCGACCAGCACCAGAAAACCTTTGCCGATCGAAGCAATCTTTTCTCCCTCTACGGTAACGGAAGCATGTGTAACGCGCTGAATAACTAATTTCATGAAGACTTACCTCCTGGTGATACCGCTTCGAAGT
>JAUNAE010000494.1 GCA_030527765.1 Eubacteriales bacterium | reverse complement strand
GACGTAATTGTAATTAATGATGGAGAAGATATACAGGCCCACTACGCGGATACTTTTGGTTTTACAGAGCTTCCGGAATTTGTTCAGCAGAGAATGGATATAGCACTCCAACTTCCCGATATTGATATGAAGGCAATCGAACAGGAGCAGTTGCAAAGCCTTGCTGTAGAAATCGATACATTTGTATATGATTATGATCCTTATAGCTATAACGATGCTATTGATGATCGAGAGGCTGCAATTGACAATATTCGACAAGATCTGGCAGACGGAAAGGTAGGGAGTCTGAAACAGTGGTTGCATGATGTCATTGACGAAGCGGGAACAGATTCGCCGGATGTTACAGATCATGCTGTTGCATTGATGGAAAGGCTTGATCGAATTGAGCAGTATAGAGGCACAGAAGTATCACAGGGAACGATAAGCTTTTATGTGGCAGAATGCTCCGAGTTCCCGGTTATGGGTGAGTATCATGAAAATCTTTCTTTGGAGGAGGCCTTTCAGATTTATGAGAGTATCCCCTCCGGCAGGATGAACGGCGTTAAGGGAATCGGTTTTAATCTTCAGGATGGCAGTGATTATGCTGGACAGTTTGATTTGATGACCGGCGGAAGGGTGCTTGAGGATGATATCAATCATATTAAGCATTATAAGGAAAACCAACTGATTCAGAAGGCAATTGCAGATGTTAAGGAGAAGCTGGCAGCTAGAAAACAGGTAAAAGAGAAAGCTGCAGAGCAGAAAAAGGTATCTGAAGATAAGGCACATACAAAATCACAAAAGAGAAAGGAGGCGGTGAGCTTATGAGTAAGAGAGTAGATTTTGAGCAGGATGAGATGATGCTTATGGCTATTTATGCAGAAAAAAGCAGAGAGGCTACCATTCAGACCATGCAGGAAGCAATCGAGATTCTGCGAGATGACCCAGATGTGATCACTTCTGAGGAATTGATTGAAACAATCCGAACAACGATAGAAAAGCTTCAGCTGATTGAAGACGAATATTTCTATTCCCTGGATCTGACAGCGTATCTCTACGAGGAGGATGAAGCCAATGCATATTAATCAGTTTGCGATTTATCGTGCCGATCAGAGTACATTGCAAGGAAGAAAATTGTGGCATCATACTATGGAACATATCAGAGAAAAGAAATTGTCCCTTCGCATAGAATATTATAAGCAGGAAATGATTGCAGGTCTCATTGCAAAAGATGAGGCAGTTCCGAAGATCAGGGAACGCTTTCAGAGTCAGATAGAGGTCAGTGATGTTCTGGTGATTAACCGAGATGGTGAAGTATCCTGTTATTTTATGGATAAGGAGCACGTGGTTGCATTATCAGGATTTATCAGAATCAATCCTTCCGGCGCGGTGATCAGATCTGATACGATGGATTATAAAATTGCAGAGCGTGACGGAAACTGGATGACAACCGATGATATTATCATTGACGGAAAGCAGTATTATCTCTTGGAACATCAGGAATTTCGCCATGATGCTCCGGCAGTTATCATGGATGCCTATGGCAAAATGGTCATGGAGGAATGCGTAAATGGATTTGATGAGACGGCCAAGCAGCGAATACGAGATGCTATGAAGCCACCGGAAGTTGTGCCTGCAGTCGCCAGTTGGAACCCTGGAAAGATGGCTCCTTTTCTTAAACGTATGGAAAACTGGCAGAAGTGCTACGAGAATGGAGAATATCTCAGAAGCGCGGAATCGGGCACAGAGGCCAATTATGACATGATTGATGGCCTGGTTAATAATTCGGTCAAGTCAAAGGATAAGGTCCCAGAACGGGCAACAGAGAGCCCTCAAGAGGTAAATCCTGAACCGGTTAAGGCAAATAGTAATAGGGCAGATAAACCAAGACGAAAGGTTTCTGTGATCAAGAAGCTGAGAGAAAAACAGGTCGCTATAGCGGTCAGAGATGGAAAACCCGTACCAAAATATCTTCAGCAGGCCATCTCGCAGGAGCGTAGCAGAAGATAATTACAGAACATCCAAGAGGGTAGAAATACTCTTTTGGGTGTTTTTTTAATGTTTTTTAATGGATGCACCCAAGTTATCTGTCCGTTATTTGGGACAACATAAGTAGTAGGCTATAGTTGGGGAGAACTCTCTGGTTTTGTATAATTGCGACAATTACGATTTGGCTGTGCAAACTTTTGCACGTTGCTTTCTGTAGAATCAGAGATAACCTAGAAAAATTGTCTTTTACAGGAGGTGCCTATGCAGAATACATATGATGCAAACGAAAAAGAATTTCAGGAGAAGTACTTTGAACTGGTAGCTGCTATTAAAGAATCTGATAGAAATTGCAGCAAAGAGGAAAGCCAGTTTAACCAATTGCTGCTTGCTTTGGCGGATGAGGTGAGAAAGGAACACATGACTGGTGGACCACAGTTCTGATGCTCGCACAAACTTGCGAGTTACAATTGAATATGTGCGATTTTGGTGCTATACTCTTCTTAAATTGTTTGTAGGTAGAGATTCAATCTCGGAGGAAATTATGGCTGTATCGTACAATAAATTATGGAAGTTACTAATAGATCAGAATATGAGCAAATCAGATCTTCGCAAGAAGGCTGAGATAGCCCCTAATACAATGACAAAGATTAACAAGAACGAGCC
>JAUNAE010000493.1 GCA_030527765.1 Eubacteriales bacterium | reverse complement strand
GCCCTCAGCTACTTGGGAAACAATCGTATTACTATTCATGAAAATGAATGTTATATTGGTCAACCCTATGCGGGTTACTCGATCAATGACTCTAGTGAAGACGAGAAAATCATTGTGGGTGTCTTGATTCAAACAGAGGCTTTTTTCAAGACGTTCTTCCATGTGTTATCTTCTGATAAACACTTATTTGAATTCTTTCTAAATCCTCCGATCAACGAATTCTCTGAGGAATATATTCGGTTAAAATTTGAAGATACATTCTCCGTCAGAAATCTGTTGGAGCTTATGATTGTGGAGTATGCCCATCAAAAAAATGATACTCAGGCGATTCTACGCCCCCTTACCCTTGCTTTGCTCATGGAAGTTGCCAGAGAATATAAAAAATCTGGTCCACAGGAAGAAAAACTTTCTCTTGCAGAACAGATTGTTAAATACATTGGTGAAAACTTCGATCATTGTTCTCTGCAGGACATTGCCAGTCATTTTTCTTATCATCCAAACTACTTGTCAGGTCTTTTGGCTAAAGAACTCGGTAAAACATTCTCTGAAATTCTTTTAGAACAGCGAATGGAACGAGCCGTAACCTTGATGCAAGGTACAAGTCTGCCTAATTCTGAAATAGCTGAGTTATTGGGATATAGCAACAGCAGCAATTTTTATAAAGCTTTTCGAGCATACTTTGGCATATCACCTAGAGAATATTTGAAAAATGAATGATCAGCTTCCTTCTCACATGCAGGCTCCGGTTTTTCGTATATCTATGTCATTCAGCAATTCTCTTTTAATTTTAAGACATAATCCGGATATCTTAAAAAGGCTCTGGACATGCCGAAAAATTGTACCTTGCTTTCATTGCAGATTTCCTGCATATCATCCAGTGAGCGAAGACCGCCCGTAAGGATCACGTCTGCTTCGATCTGCTCTGCTGCCTTTTCTGCAGCATCTTTATAATATGCTCCATGATAGACTCTGGGTTGAGTCATTCCGCTCACTTCAATTGCATCCATGCCTGCATCAGATAACTGTTTACTTGTCCATATAAAATCTTCCACCGAAAGACCATTCTCATATCCATCCGTGGAATCCAGTTTGATCCATACCGGATAATCTGCCCCCACCGCTTCTCTGACTTTCTTGTATACCTGACTTACAAATCGGTAACGATTCTCTCTGCTTCCACCATATTGATCAGTTCTCCTGTTATATGCAGGACTTAAGAACTGTGATAATAGACAGCTATGCGCTCCGTGAAGTTGTATGCCATCAAATCCTGCGTTCTTTGCTCTTACTGCCGCTTCTGCAAAAAGTTTAGTAACTTCATTCATATCCTCTTCTGTCATTTCTTTTGGTACAAGTCCTGAATACGGATTTCTTATAGCTGATGGACCAAATATCTTTGCAATGCTCGGAAATGCCTGTGATGTGGAGGAACCATGAAACAGCTGCATCACTATCTTTCGCCTTCGGCATGAACAGCATCCGTAATCTCTTTATAAGCCAGTATCAGCTCATCTCTGTCTATCGCCAACTGATTTCTGGATGCCTGTTCATAGCTCGCCACAGAAGTCAGACTGGTTACAATGATGCCAACCTCATTCTTCGCCAGATTCATGTACACATTTTTTATCTGCTCTGTAGGAAATCCATTTTCTGTTGCCTTTCCTTCGCCTGTAGCAGATCGAACAAAATGATTTCTTGATTTTATTCCGCCAATGATCGTCTCTTCAAATAGGTTCATCTTTACTTCGCTCCTAAACTAGCATTTAAAATAATCGTCTTCATCATTCTTACCTCTTATCTCACGAACTGTTTCATTAACTCTTCAATCGTTGTCGTAGGTCTGCCAAGCATTTCACTGAGTGTATGGTCTTCTGAATATAACTTGCCTTCTGCAGTAACCTTTTCAAGCTGCGTCATGACTTCCAGATCACGCTTTCCAAAACCGGAATGCTTCATCATCTGCCTGCTCTGCTCTAAAGTGATATTCTGCAGCTGAACATCTGCTTTTCTGTACTGTCCTGCAATTCTTGCAAAATCGTTAAAATCAAATGCCGTATCACCGGAGAGCTCCAAGGTCTTACCGTAGTATTCCGGATTCAAAATTGCGATTGCTGCTGCTTTCGCCAGATCTGCTCTGCTTGCACCGGAAATCTTAGCATCGCCTGCAGAAGAAACAATAGAACCACTGCGGATTCCCTGAAAGATGTAACCAAGGTACATCTCCATATACGCATTATCTCTTAAGAAAATATGCGGAATCCTTTTCTCGATAATTTTTTCTTCAGCTGCTCTGTGAATAGGTGCCAGAGGAAGTTCACTAATATCTGCGTGATAGACACTGGTATACGCTAACATCTCTAAGTCCTTTGCTTTACTTGCAGCTTCGATTACCAGATCATGCTGGTTCACAGGCGTATCATTCTGAGATACAGATACCATAATAAAATGAGTGATTCCTTCTAATCCATTTATCAGACTCTCATAATCATCGTAATCGAATCGTACTGCCTTGATTCCCTTCGATGTCAGATCCGATACCTTCTTAACATTACGCGCTCCGGCTACGATATCCTCTTTTGCAACTCCAAGTTCTAATAAATTCTGAATTGCAAGTCTTCCGTAATTTCCGCTTGCTCC
>JAUNAE010000492.1 GCA_030527765.1 Eubacteriales bacterium | reverse complement strand
GAATATGCACCTGTGGAATGTGTGAACATTCCCAAGATGTTATTTCAGGAGAAGCAGTTCGAGAAGCTGTCTGCGGATGCAAAGCTTTTATATTCTCTTCTTCTGGACAGAAAAAATGTGGCCAGGATGAATGGCTGGGTTGATCAGTATGGCACTGTCTATGTGATTTATCCCAAAAGTGAAATGAAGAAAAACCTGAATGCTTCCAGATATCGTGTGGATATGGCTCTTGATGAGCTGGAAAAATGTGGACAAATGGTTGTGGTGACACAGCCGAATCCCGGAAGACCATGCCAGATTTATGTGAAGGATATTACAGGAAATATGATGAGAGATATGGAGGAAAAACCAATGTGTATGATGATGAAAGAGCCGAATGACAAAAATGAAAATCAGATGATGAGACCTTGCATGGGAATCCCTGGAATGCACGGAGTTGCGGTTTTCTTCGATCCGGAGGATTTCTTAAAAGCAATGGAATCTTTTGAGGATCCTGATCTCGATGAAGAGGCAGAAGAAAATACTGATACAGAATCTGCAGATGAAGCAAGTGAGGATGGATGCAATCATCTTTCATCTTATTATGACTATAAGGATGAGGCTTATTATTCTCTTTCCCGCAGAGATCAGAAAATGATTGATATGGCCTACAGAGGTTATATCGACGAAGATGATGAGGTGGACGAGGATGCAATCTATGGAGATGCCATGGATTTTGGTGATGAGCTTGGTATCACGATTGGTCATGTGTTTGCTGGTCACGGTGATGATATGATGGCCCTTTTTGATTATATGACAGAGCTCTATGACAAAAAGAAATACAGCCAGCTCAAGGCAGCACTTACTATGCTCAGTCTTGTTTTTGATGGTTCACCGGAATACCTTGAGGATCTTCATTGCTGTTTAGGTGAGGCGAAGAAGTATTTTGTGAAATTTGCTCTTGGCTGCATGAAGGAGATTGCAGTGAAGATGGAAAAAAGAGATGGACAGATGAAACAGGAGTAATGATACTGATATGAGTAATACTGAGAGGAATAATACTGATTATAGTAATGAGCAGAAGTCTGAAAAACAGTACTACTATGGAGCATTTCACAATGTTTTCCTGAGGGACCTGGAACTGAAGGAGCTGCAGCGACGCTTTCCTTATGACTGGAAAGAATGGATCGAGAAGCTTTCTGCCTATATGAAGTCCACAGGAAAAAAGTACCATAACCATTATGCTACGATTTGTAGCTGGGCTGCCAAGGAGTCAAGGCGTAGCGACACTAAGAATTATGATGTGCCGGAAGGGAAAGGACTATGAGTGTGGAAGATATTATTTCTGATATTGCAGGCAGGGTAGAGGAGAATTCCACCAAGAGGCCTACTGATTATTACGACGATGACGGACTTCGCAGATGCGGTGTCTGCAAGGAGCGTAAAGAGAACAGATATAACTTCCTGGGAAATGTAAGAGTCGTATCCTGTCTGTGTAAATGTGATCAGGCCATTATGGAAGCCAGAAAAGAAGAAGAGGCAAGAAAGGAATTCGCCAGACGAGTTCAGAGCCTAAAGACCATCGGGCTTACCGAGAATCGTTTCCATGAATGGCGTTTTGAAAATGATAATGGGAAGAATCCCAAGCTGAACCTTGCCAGAAAATATGTGAAGGACTGGAAGGAGATGCAGGAGAAGAATATCGGTTATGTGATTATGGGTCCTGTAGGTACCGGTAAGAGTTTTTTTGCCGGATGTATTGCCAATGCTCTGATGGAGCAGGGAATCAGCGTCATGATGACCAACTTTTCCAGAATATTAAATGAATTAACGAAGCCCTATGCGGATAAGAATCAGATCATTGCGAACCTGGTATCTTATCCGCTTTTGATTATCGACGATCTGGGCATTGAGAGGAATTCCGAATTTGCCCTGGAGATGATCTACAACGTGATCGATCGCAGGTACTGTACCAAAAAACCACTTATCGTTACGACCAATCTGTCTTATCAGGACATGACAAGGTCAGATCTGGATATGACGATCGTAAGTATGGGCTGTCTCAACCAATCTCTCGTACATCCGAGGGAAATGTTGAAGGCAGCTTTTTTGTCGAATGCTGCCGCAATCATGATGTTTCACAATCATCCCAGTGGCAGTCTGGAACCATCCAGAGAGGATATCGCTATTACAAACCGAATGCAGCAGCTCTGCATGATGGCAGGTATTCCGGTGGTGGATAAGTCGCTGCTTGGGCGACCATTGAAAAAGATAAAAATTATAAGATGATAACAAGATTGGTGGGAGAATTTCAGATGTTTGACAGATTTTTCTAAAACTTGGAGAAACATTTTATGGAAAGAAAAATCTTGATCCGCTAATAATCGAAGATGAAACAGAGGCTTTCATAAACATAGATAAAGAACTATTAGGAAAAGTAATAGATAATTCAGACATATTTGCATATATTGCTTCATTAGCAAAGAAGTTAAATATTTTATGATAAAAATATGTTCTAAAAAATCTAGGCAACAAAAAACTATATAAGACAATAATCCTAGATTATTCATAAAGGTTGAATAATCTAGGGTAAGGGTTGGAACCAGTATCGGTTTGAAACCTATGCACCGATGATAACGAAACACACTGCTGTTCCAAATGGGAACCAGGCA
>JAUNAE010000055.1 GCA_030527765.1 Eubacteriales bacterium | reverse complement strand
GACCTTGAACTCCTACTGATACAAGCAAGTCCCCACCCACCGCTTAATGCTCTGCACATTTGAAGCGGGGACTTACTTGATTCGGTAAAAAAAGAGCCTTCCATCCCTGTATAAGGGACCGAAAGGCTCGGCGGTACCACCCTGATTAGCAGACGGCTTTATGCACATGCCTGCTCACTTTTGATTTCCCGTTAACGCCGGGCGTACGCTGTACTTCAATTGCACAGAGCTCCGAGACCGGTTCCACAGTTCCTTCACAAGGTTCTTTCAGCACCGCAGACTGCTCCGCGGGAACCTCTCTCTGAGATCATTTCCTGTGTACTATTCTCATCTTCGCTGTATTCGACCATTATTCTATTCGAAAAAATGCATGCTGTCAAGTACAGGAATCCTTACACCTGAATATGAATGTGTTTGGAAGTTCCATTGTATTTGATATATCGGACTCCCGCGGCATCCAGCATTCTCTTAGATGCAATTACACTTGGAGTTGCCGCATATTTGTCGCAGTCATAAACGATGGTGCGAATACCGGCCTGAATGATCGCCTTGGCACATTCATTGCATGGAAACAGCGTCACATAAAGTTTTGCTCCTTCAAGACTGCCTCCCCGATAATTCAGAATTGCATTCAGTTCACTGTGGGTCACATACAGATATTTGGTATCCAGCGGATCTCCTTCTCTTGCCCATGGAAACACATCATCGGAGCATCCCTTCGGAAATCCATTATATCCCATGGAGAGAATTTTGTTATCCTCACTGACAATGCATGCTCCTACCTGAGAGTTCGGATCTTTGGAACGCATGCCCGAAAGAACTGCAACTCCCATAAAATACTCGTCCCATGACAGGTATCCTTCACGCTTGTCGTTCTTTCCCATACCACAGCCTCCTTCACTTATTCTTCGTTTTCGATCAGGTGAATTCTTCTCTTATGACGCTCGTCTCCGGAAAACGGAGTATCCAGGAATGTATCTACAATCTTGATTGCAAGCCCCGGTCCTACCACTCTGCCTCCCATGGCAAGAATGTTGGCATCATTGTGAAGTCTTGTCGCCTCTGCGCAGAAACAGTCTGTGCAAAGCGCCGCACGAATTCCCGGAATTTTGTTTGCTGTAATGGAAATACCGATACCGGTTCCGCAGATCAGAATTCCTTTGTCACAGGTTCCGTCCAGAATGGCCTTTGCAACTTTTTTTGCATAGATCGGATAATCGACAGCCTCCGTGTTGTAGCATCCGAAATCGATGTACTCCAGTCCTCTTTCTTCCAGATGCTTCTTTACTTCTTCCTTCAGTTCAAATCCGCCATGATCATTTCCAAGTGCTATCATTTTTCTTTCCTCCCAATTCTTATCTATTCATCCGCCTGCAGAATCTTATGTCCTGCTGCTTTCAGAAGTCTGTTCATAATGGCCTGACCCATTCTCGGGGTAAAAAATGCCTCTGAGTAAATCAGATCCACAGAATCCTCGTCAAAATCTCTCAGTACTTCGTACAGATGATGGGCGATGGTCTCTTCCTGTTCCCGGCTTCCGATACTCCTCACCAGTCCCTCGGTATATTTCAGTCTCGTCTCTTCTGTGGCAATAATTCCGACTTTTTTGCCGGAAGCTTCTGCCTCTTTGGTCAGTCTTCGAATGGCTGCAACAACCTTCTCTTCTTCTCCTTCAATAATGGTCAGATCCGCTTTCGGCGCATAATGCCGATACTTCATTCCCGGAGCTTTCGGCCTGATGCCGGAGTTGTCCGGAAGAAGTCCTTTGTCCATATGTACCTCTCCAAGCGTCTCCTGCAGCATCTCAAGAGAAATGTATCCCGGTCGAAGAACCGTCGGAACATCTTCCGTAAAATCCACGATCGTAGATTCAATTCCGATTCCTACCTGGCCGCCGTCGAGAATCATCTCGATCCTGTCCCCAAGATCTTCAATGACATGCTGTGCCGTGGTAGGGCTCGGCCGCCCGGAGGTGTTGGCACTTGGTGCAGCCACATATCTTCCCCCCTCCAGAATAAGCGCCTGAGCAATTCTGTCACTTGGAAACCGCACGGCAACACTGTCCAGTCCGCCGGTCGTCTCCAGTGGCACAAGCGCAGACTTTTTAAAAATCATGGTCAGGGGACCCGGCCAATATGTCTTTGCCAAAGTCAGCGCCTTCTCAGGAACTTCTTCCACAATGGGATAAAGATCGTTGAGATCTGCAATGTGGACAATGAGCGGATTATCCGAAGGTCTTCCCTTTGCCCCGTAGATTTTTTTGGATGCTTCGGGATCCAGCGCATTTCCACCGAGGCCGTATACGGTCTCCGTAGGAAAAGCAACCAGACCGCCTTCTTTCAAAATTTTTCCCGCACGCCGGATTCCTTCCGGATCCGGCAGCTGTTCGGTCATAGAAATTACTTCCGCTTTCATAGTTTTCTCTTTTCTTTTCCTTAAGTGTTCTTTTTACAAAACAGTTACACTTTTACGATAAAGGTTCCGCTGTTTGAATCTTTAAATACAACTGCTCCAAGATTTTCAAGAAGGGCTGTATTCAGACGTTCCTCATATTTCTCACGTTCCTTTGCACCAACAAAGATATAGGAAACTTCATACTGTGTCAACAGTTCTCTCACTGTCTTCTCATCCTGTGAAGTGTAAATGGTCTCTATATCCGCACTCTTCTGATTCAGATCAGCGGTATCGTTTCTCCAGAGCCATTCATGCACATACCATCCGAGAATAGTAGGAATTCCGGTCGTTGCAGATACCCTTTCAAAACCGGAATAGCTGTCTCCGTTGGCCTCCAGCACCACCGGCACATCAGATATATTTTCCTTCAGCCAGTAAATAGCTTCAGCATCCTCGGAAAAATCCGTGGAAAGGAAATTCAGTGCGTACAGTCCCTGATATCTGCCCGGATCCAGCACGTTGCCAAACCATGCATTGACACTGTTGCCAAAGTATCCCAGAGTCCATACCCAGAAAAACAGGGCAATTCCTGCCAGCACCTTCAGAATTTTCTGACGGGTAAGCATCAGAAGACGGTAAATACCGTATCCCAGAGTAATTCCGAACATGATATACGCCTGATATGTAAGCTTAAACATGGTGTTTGCTCTTGCATGACCATTCTCATAAATATCTCTTACATATACAAGTTCCGGAATCATGACAAGACCAAGAGCACACAGCCCGGTAATCAAGGCAAAGAGATCCGGAATGGAAATGGAATCCATCACTTTGGAAAGCCCCCGCACTTTTTTCTCATGCAGACTCTCCCAAAGCATCACAAAGATCAGAAGAAGGGAAACAATTCCCGGCAGCCCCCAGAGAATCATAAGCTGATAAAATCTGGAATGATTCTGCGCCAATGCAACTCCCTGTACCATCGTTACAAACTGAAGGGTAAACGGAAGAATGACAACCGTGGAAATCAAAACCATCTCCAACGCATGAAGCAGCGTCGCAAACAGTACCCTCACTGCTTTTCCTTTGAATCGAATGATATTCGTAAAGAGAACCACACCGCCGGTTACGACAAAATAAATAACGAAATCCCAGTAGTTGCTCCATTTATACACACCGAGAAGCACACAGGCGAGCAGCACATGTGGATGGAGGAGTTCCTTCATCCAGAATTTCCATCCAAGAATCTCTTCCTTCTCAATTTTCGGTTTTCTGCGTTCCTGACTCATCCAGGAATATAGAATTCCCAGAAGAAACAGAACAAAAATAATATTCACTACATGGGCATGAAGATCCCCCAGAATAAAGGAATAGCACGGGAACTCATGAATGGTTTTGTCCGGAACGTCCGGATGATAACCAATGTAGCGGGTGGCATCCGGGAACCAGTAGCCACTCACTTCCTGACCTGTCAGTTTCTGAATCCACGGAACAATCTGAGCAAAAATCACATAGTGCATATTTCCTGCAACAGATACCGCAAGACCTGCGGTAATTCCACCGATACATGCCAGGAGCGTTGTCGGTTTATATGGTTTCGCAGAAACCACATCTTCTTTTCTTGCTTCTTTGGTCTGAACTGTTTTGTCTTCCTCAGAATCCAAAGGCTTCTCTTCTTTCCCGGAAACCTCCTCCTCTGATTTTGAAGAAGCTTTTTTCTTTGCAGAGTTCATTTTGGCAGAGATGATTCCCGGGTGATCCTTGAGCATCTGATATACAAGACTGCAAGGCAGGGAAAATGCAAAGGCTGCCACGAAGGTTCGCATGAGATTGTAGGTAATCTCAACTCTGCATCCTGAAAGCTTTGTAAGAAATACGGCGAAATACTGCCCACCGTAATAGTAGTTGATATGTCCTTCGGAATACCAGAGATCTCTTGCCGGAAGCACATCGCTTCGCATCATTGCTTCCATGAAACCGTAATCCATAAATTTCTCAGTTCCATAGGCATTCGGATGAAAACCAGCCAGATATGTCCACAGAAGGAACATCCCAAGGAATAAAAGCTCTTCAAAGAGAATGAGCGGCAGATTCACTGCACCGAGAAAATCTTTTCCGTTCTTTGTGTCTTTATAGAACCAGAAAGCACATCCTCCTGCCAGAAGCAGCGTGACGATAATGCAGCTTCCGGTTGAAAAACGAAGCACATTCAGAGAAACAAGCAGCCATGTAAGAAATCCACTTACGAAAACAGCCAGAATTTTTGAGAACATCCATCCTCGATCCTGAAAGCCTCGAAACAGTTTGCTCGCTGCAGGCATGGCAAACAGTCCCATGACAAATGCCAGAAGCCACCATGTCAGAAATGGCCAGACATCTCCCTTCAGCAGAAATGCCGAGAGGAACAGCAGCACAAGAAGCACTGCTGCCTCTATAATATACATAGTCTTACGTTTCATAAATACGAACTCTCCTTCCTTCCTCTCCCGTATATACAAGGGTAAAGGCCTCTTTGATCGTATCTTCAATTCCCATATTGCCTTCGATGTTCATTCCCTCTTCAAAAAGGATGTAACGAATTCCTTCGGTTCTTGCAAGCTCCTTCAGACGCTCCACATCTTTGGTCGTGTACATCTCAATGGCAACCGCTGCTCTTCCATAAGTATCATATCCTGCAGACCATGCGTAGTACGGCCATCCAAGATACATCATCACACCGGACATGGTCACATCACACATGCTGTATTCCGGAGTAAGAATCACATCATCACTCGTAAGATTTGTCTTCAGCCAGTGGGTAAGATCACTGTTCAGATCTACAACAACACGGTGATTTTTGTCATTGTTACGCATAATCAACGTGAATTCGTACATTCCGGTAAGAGACAGCGCCACAGACAGAAGTACTGCCAGAGCTTTTTTCCACCATTTCCCCCGGAAAATACGACTCATAATATCTCCCCAGAAAACCGCCAGAAATGCCCAGCTGATCATAATGTATTTGTGATTGACATTCACATCCGGTGTCAGAGACCCTACAAAGGCAAAGCAGATCGGAAGAATAAATCCGAAGAGAAGTTCTCTGTTTCTTCTCCAGTAAAAAATCATACATACGAGAAGGCCGAACACAAAAAGTCCGCTGATCTGGAACAGGTAGTAGAGAACTCCCTGAATGCTCTTGTCCTCACTAATGAATCCCCAGTATATAGATGGAGATACGCTGCTTCCGAAAATAAAAATCTTCGTCTGAAGCACGGAAAACAGAATCGCACAGACTGCAGTCACAAGATAATCCAGCTTACCGTCGGAAAAGACAGCGAATCCTGCGAGAATCAGAAGACAGCCAATGAGGGCAGCTCCGTTCCAGAAAGCACAAAGGCCTAGAAACAGACCGGTGAAAATGGCTTTGCTGAGATCTCTGGATTTCCAGCCTTCCAGAGAAAAGAGTCTGTTTTTGACCCAGACAAGGCCTTTTTCCTTGCGAAAAGCTCCCGCATCAACCCAGTCCATATAAATCCATATAGCAAAAGCGGCAAGCAGCAGACCAAAGGCCAGATGTCTCTGATTCAGATAAACGTTATAGTTCCAAAGGCCCCAGTTCTCATTGGGGGTATAACCGATAAAGACAATGTTCTCTTTTAGTGTCTGTACCAGGTCTCCTGCCTGATAGTGTTCCCACAAGTATCGATAAAAAGCAGTTCCACTGCGGAAAAAGAAAAAGAACACTGCAAAAAACTGTGCTGCAAAATGGCGGTTCACTCTTCTGACAATCTGACAGAGCAGCATGAGAAATCCGGTAAGTGCTGCCGTACTCTCAAGGTTGTAGGCAATATCCAGGCGCATCCCCAGATACTCCAGATTTCCCACAAGAAACTGGAACATAAAATGATATTTCACATCCTGTCCGCCAAAATGCGGATACTGGGTCGGAAAATTCGTTCCGTATGAGAAAGAACGCATCATTGCTGTGTGCGGCGCATAATCTCCATAAACAGTCGCTCCGGAATAGAGGAACCCGTTCTTTTCCTGAAATACCCATACCATGGTTACAAGAACAAAGAGAAAGATCAGTCCATAAAACACACCCTCCCGGATCCACTGTTTTCGTGTTCCCTGGGAAAGCATCTTTTGCAGATCCCGAAATCCTTCCTTTCTCTGTGTCATAAAACACTTGCAAAGGTAAAGCGCCACCCCTGCCATAACCAGAAGATTTGCCCAGAACAATGGCTTGTCACTTCGAAACATCACATGAGAAATCCATCCGCAAAAATAAACGCCCCATGTCATAAACAATGTTCCAATACCATATGCTGCCGGAATATAAATCCACATCAGCATCGTTTCCTTTTTATGGGTTGTCCCAACTACAAACCGCACAATCTGCCACCCCAGGGCGATTGTCAAAATGAAATATATTATACCAAACATTTTCCTCTTCCTTAAAACACCCTCTGAACTTTCGGTCCAGAGGGCACTGTCATTTCTTCATTCATTATGAAAGATTCTCGGTGATCGTTGCCCAGATCGAAGAATCTTCCAGACCCAGTTTCCATGCCGCAACTCCGGCAAGCTGATATTTCGGAATCAGCTTTACCTTCTCGGCAATGGATGCCTGATCTTCCATCCAGATTTTATAAGAGGCTTCCGCCGTCTCATAACTTGCAACGGTCTGCAGAACGTTTGTATCCCAGTAAGTCTCTGCATGATTCTCTGCAACGAGTTCTGCAGCTCTGCTCATTCCAACCGCCTCGCTGGAAAGAGTTCCGGCCTGGGTTTTCCACACTCTTGTGTAGAATGGAATTGCATTGATTACACGTTCCGCCGGGACTTCTTCAAGCGTATCCTGAATTCCCTGCTCAACCCATGGAAGTGATGCCACCGATCCGGCTTCCACAGATCCTGAATAGTGTTCATCATATCCCATAATTATAATATAATCTACCACACGTCCCTGCTCCGCACGGTCATAATGACTTGTGAAATCCGCAGGTACCGGGTTATCTACAGAAAGAACCAGCTGATTCTTATGACACTCAATGGAAAGCTCCCTTAAGAATTCCAGAAAATGAATGCCGGATCCTTCGGAAAGCTGCTCAAAATCCACATTGATTCCATCCAGTCCTACATTTGTTGCGGAAGCTATAAGCTGACTGATCAGATTCTGACGGGCAGATGTACTGGAAAGCATGGTCTCCGTAGTGATTTCACCGGTGAAATTGTCAATCAGTCCCCAGACTTTCAGACCCGCCGCATGGGCAGCCGCCACGTAATCCGCAGACGACAGGTCCGCAATATTACCGCTGTTGTCCGTAACATAATACCAGGTCGGAGAAATGACATTCACTCCGGTCATATCTTTGATGGCATCCGCAAGGCCGGCGTTTGCCTCTTTTACCGTAACCTGATGCCATACAAGATTAACTTTTTCTTCCATTGTAAGATACTGATACTCTTCTCTCTGGAACTCTCTCTCCACCGTCACTTTCTCCGGATCCGAGACAGATTTCTTATCAATGTAACCTACAAATCCGTCTGCAGTGCCGACTCTGTACCAGTTCTCCAGTTCTTCCAGAAGTGTCATTCGATCCCCTGTGGAAACTTTGGTTAACACGAGCGATTTAATTCCGCCGCGGTATCTCACATAAGCGTTCTTTGTGGCAATGACGGAATTCACATCTGTGAAGTCCTTCTGAATTGCAATGCGGTTCGGTTCCGCAAGCAATGTTACATCCATATCCGTATACTGATGTACATAGGCAAGCTTCAGGTAAATATTCTCTCCCTGCTGCCACACATCGCCTCCGGCTTCCTGCTGTGCCGGTACCTTCAAAAGTTCGGAAGGAGTCGCATACAGAATCTGTCCTCCCTCACTATCCCAGTAAAATCTCTGATTCAAATTGGAACGGACTGCATCCAGCGGCAGATAAACCGTATCCTCTGTCATCTCACCGGAAACAAGGGCTCTCGCTTCCAGAATCTCAGTTCCGACAATTACAATCCCCTGATCCTCAGCTATCTCGCCATAATATTCAGACAGATTCATTTTCTGTCTTGTCGGCATGTATTTCCGGATCAGAAGATATCCCATTCCTGCAATTGCAACCAGTACAATTAACAGAAGCACTGTAAGAACAGGTCTCATCTTTTTTTTCATATAATAATGTTCTTCCTTTCAATTTGCATTTCTAGGCAGCGTTTGCGAGGATGTGCAAACCAATTGCATTATAACATATCTGGAAGGAATTGCATTAGTCATTTCATTTTTTCACGATTTCTTTACAATTCCGGGAATCTCCAAATGGTTTATATGATCATTGGGGGAAATTGTCATGGAATCCGGAGATTCCCGGGTCATCTCAGGTGTTTTTGGATGAATTCGGAACATAGTCAAAATTTACAACTGCAATCTGTCCCTTTTCATCTTCTTCGTAATCCCGCATATACCCTCCTCCATCTGCAATCTGACAGGCTTTTGCAATGGTTTTCGGTGTGCTTCGCTTCCCTTCCAGGAACAGAGAAATTCCGCGATCTTCATACTCCTCCAATTCTTTTTGGAGTTTTTTGCGAGAATGTTTGCCGTGCTTTTTTTGTGATATATTTTCTTCCACACAATCCTCCTTTCCCGACCCATTGATTTCAGAAAACAACTGAGTGACAGAAAAAAAGAGTCTGCCCGGGTAATGGATTCGAACTGCTGCGTTCCTGGACGTCCGATCGCTGTGCAGTCCGTCTGTTATCTTTTGGGATTGAAAAATGCGGTGAACACCGCCGGAAACATCATGGCTTAGAATTTCTATGGCTCGTCAACCCATTGACGGTTCAAAGAAATTTCTGCATTGGAATCAGAAATCTCTTTCATTGGTTATCTTATGGAAGTGTATGATAGCTTTGAATGGTTATCTGTAAGAATCCCGGAGAATGTCATTTCCTATATTATACAAAGCATTTGATACTCCGCTTTCATATGGAAAATACCATTCTTTTGTGATCTCTTTTTCTCTCTTTTATTATAGCAGACCCCCATTTGGGTTCAACAATTTTTGTCCTTTAAGAATCGACATCGACAGATCTCACTTTTTTTTTACAAACAGTTTATAATTCCCCCGCCGGTACGCTCTTTACATCCCTGCGGATTCTGTATATAATAGTAAAAAATCTTCCGGCTTTTCTAAAACACACGCCATTTCCAGACGTCTGTATCCGAATCGAAAGCGAGGCAGATTGCGAATATCTGCTTTACTCTCATCTCAGTCGGGGAGACCCCCATCTTCTATAAGTGAGGGATAACAAATTAGTCTCAGTGGGGGTCTAAATCCCCGACTGAGATGAGCCTCCGGCGGATCGCAGAGTTCGGCAGAAGAAAGTTGCTTCGCAACTGCCGAACTCGCGCGCGAATCTTCTTACGAGATTCGCGATTTAACGTAGAATAGGATGTGATTGAATGAAATTAGAAAAAATTAATGAGAACCAGATTCGCTGTACACTGACAAGAGAAGATCTTGAGAATCATAAACTTCGTCTGAGCGAACTTGCTTACGGTACCGAGAAGGCCAAACAGCTTTTCCGTGACATGATGCAGCAGGCTCAGATTCAGTTTGGCTTTGAAGCCGATAACATTCCTTTAATGATCGAAGCGATTCCAATCAGTTCTGAGAGCATCGTTCTGATCATTACAAAGGTAGATGACCCGGAAGAACTGGATACTCGTTTTTCCAAATTTGCTCCTTACAAAAATGACACCGCCACTGCAGACCCATTCCAGCTGGACGGAGCCGACAACATTCTGGATCTTTTCCAGAAGCTGCGAGATGCAAAGGGCAAGACCAGTCCTGTAAAACCGGCCCCTGCAGAAACAAAGGTTCCGGAGTCCGAGACAGAATCTGCCCCTGTGAATCTTCTTCGCCTGTATCTCTTCCATTCCCTGGATGAGGTCATTGCCGCAGCAAAGGCTTTGGCCGGTGCTTATGCAGAGCCAAGTATCCTGTACAAGGATAGTGCTTCCGGCGATTTTCTCCTGATTATTCATCAGGGTGAGGCATCCCCGGAACTGTTCAACAAAGTCTGCAACATTCTCACAGAGTACGGAGACAGCAAACCTCTGACTCCTTCCGGAGAAGCTTACATCGCGGAGCACAGAGAATTGATTTCCGAAAATCCACTGCTGCTTCTCGCAAGTCTGTAATATAAGGCTTCAGGAAAAACCGTCTGAATAGACACTCTCAAACAATGGCAAAGAAAAAAGGAAGGTCCGAAGACCTTCCTTTTCTTAGTTTCGCTTATGAGGGATTATTCACCTGGATGAATAGCCTCAGTTGGACATGCGTCAGCGCAAGTTCCGCAATCAACACAAGTATCAGCGTCGATTACATAATGCTCATCTCCCATAGAGATTGCAGATGCAGGGCACTCAGCCTCGCAGGTTCCACATGCTACACACTCGTCAGAAATTACATATGCCATTTTAAAAATCCTCCTTTGTTAAATTATGAACTTAGTTCTAAAGCCATTCTAATATATCTTTTCCATGAATACAAGTATTAAATTATAAACAAAAATTTATATTCTCGCAGTTGATTCTTGACTTTTTTCGTTATATAATAGCAAAGCAACTATTAGTAAACCTTATTCCTAAAGGAGGATTTTCGATATGGCATCTGTAACAAAAGATACTCTGATCGGCGAGTTACTCAACATTGACGTGAACATTGCTCCAATCCTTATGAGAGCAGGTATGCACTGCCTTGGATGTCCGTCTTCTCAGATGGAGTCTGTTGGAGAAGCTGCAGCAGTTCATGGTCTCGATGCAGACGTTCTGATTGCTCAGATCAACGACTTTCTTGCAAACAAATAATTCTATCGAATAAATTTATTTGCAGACAGTCTGCGCAAACTCATACGACGCTTAAAGAGCAGGAAACTTCATCGTTTCCTGCTCTTTTTTGAGTTATAATATAAAACGTGTTGATAAAAAGGCAGAAAAACAAGATTTCACAGCTCCTGTTTTTCTGCCTTTTCTTATTCGTATTATTTCTTCATATTGACGAACTGTGTATACTTCGGAAGCCATACCAGTTCCACGGTTCCAATCGGGCCGTTTCTCTGCTTCGCTATGATGATTTCCGCAATGTCTTTTTTCTCGGTATCTTTGTGATAATAATCATCTCGATAAATAAACATTACCACGTCCGCATCCTGCTCGATGGCTCCGGACTCACGAAGGTCCGAAAGCATCGGACGGTGATCCGGTCTCTGCTCAACCGCACGGCTGAGCTGCGACAGCGCAATGACAGGAACATCCAGTTCTCGGGCAATCGCTTTCAGAGAACGGGAAATCTCAGAAATCTCCTGCTGTCTGGAATCACTCTTGCCATTTCCACTCATCAGCTGCAGGTAGTCAATCATAATAATTCCAAGATTCTGCTCCAGCTTATACTTTCTGCATTTGGATCGAAGTTCCGAAATACTGATACCCGGAGTATCGTCAATGATCAAGTGAGAGTTACCAATGATGTTGGCACCCTCCACAAGTTTTGTCCAGTCTTCCGCCTCCAGATTACCGGTACGCATGGCCTGGGAATCTACGTGGGACTCCATCGCCAGAAGTCGGTTGACCAGCTGCACCTTGGACATCTCGAGACTGAAGATTGCAACGGTGACATCCTTCCGGCATGCCATATACTGGGCAATATTCAGTACGAAAGCGGTTTTTCCCATCGAAGGTCTCGCTGCGATCAGAATCAGATCCGATGGATGCATTCCGGACATTTTGTAATCCAGATCTACAAACCCGGTCGGAATACCTGTGACCGATCCCTTCAGTTTGGAAGCCTTCTCAATATTGTCAATGGCGTTCAGAACAACCTGCTGAATCGGTACGTAATCATTCTTGACATCGCGCTGCAAAATCTGGAACAGCTTCTTCTCCGCCTCTTCCAGAATCACTTCCGTAGACTCTTTCTCAAGATAGCACTCGTTCGCAACTTCTTCGTTTGTCTTGATCAATCTTCTGAGAACCGCTTTTTCACTGACAATCTCCGCATAATAGCGGACATTTGCAGAAGTCGGTACTGCAGAAATCAAGTCCCGGACATATTCCATGTTGCTGATATCCGGTGGAAGATCCTTCTCTTTCAGACGATTCTGAAGAGTGATCAGATCTACCGGTTTTCCTTCGTTACAGAGTTCTACCATAGCATCAAAAATAATTCCATACTGCTGCTGGTAAAAATCATCTCTTGTAAGAATCTCCGATGCAACAATAATTGCTTCTCGATCCATAATCATAGAACCGATCACGGATTGCTCCGCTTCCAGACTATGAGGAAGAATTCTTTTTATTAATGCCTCATCCATAAATGGAGCTCTCCTTCAGATTCAAAATTTGTAAAGTTTTCCCCACTCTTATGGCTTAAGCTTCTTCTTTTACCCATACTTTTAAAGTACCGGTAACCTTTGGATGAAGACGAACCGGAACCTGAGTTACACCCAGACAGCGGATTGGCTCACGAAGCTGTAATTTCTTCTTGTCCAGTTCCAGACCCAGCTGTTTCTTTGCAGCTTCTGCAATCTCTTTTGTAGAAATGGAACCGAAGGTTCTTCCGCCTTCTCCCACTTTCAGAGTGACTTCCACCTGCTTTGTCTCCAGATCTGCCGCAAAAGCCTTTGCAGCATCCAGATTTTCCTGGGCAACTTTCTCTGCATTGGCTTTCTGAAGTTTCAGATCATTCAGATTCTTTGGTGTCGCTTCTACACCCAGTTTCTTTGGCAGAATCATGTTGCGGGCATAACCATCGCTCACATTCACAATCTCACCTTTTTTACCTAAGGATTTTACATCTTCTAACAGAATTACTTTCATGGGTCCAATTTCCTCCTTACTCAAAGATCCCCGGCCTGTTCTTTTTCGGTATCGTCAATGATGCCCTTCAGGATCTTTTCTACTTCATCTACAGATGCTTTTACCTGGGCTCCGGCAATATTCAAATGACCGCCGCCGCCCATTTTTTCCATCATTACCTGAACATTCACTTCATCGATAGCTCTTGCGCTGACAAAGACTTCATGGTTGTACTCTGTCAATACAAAGGATGCTTTCACACCGGAAATGTTCAGCAATTCATTTGCAGCCTGTGCACCGACAACCGTCGGACTCTCCAGACCCTCACTCGGGCATCTGGCGATCGCAAAGCAGCCATGATAAATCTCGGCACTTCGCACCGCTTCCGCTCTCGCCTTATAGGAATCGATGTTGTCTCTCAAAAGCTTCCGGACTCTTGTCACGTCCGCACCGTTTCTTCTCAGAAAGGCTGCCGCCTCGAAGGTTCTCACACCGGCTCTTGTTGTAAAGTTGTTTGTATCAATAATAATTCCTGCATAGAGGCAGTCTGCTTCCAGGCTGCGAAGTTTCAGTCCTTCGGAAAAATACTGAAGAATTTCTGAAACCATCTCACAGGTTGAGGACGCATAAGGCTCTACATAAGAAAGCACTGCATTCTCAATCACCTCATTGCCTCGGCGGTGATGATCCAGAACAATGATAGTCTTCGTCAAATTCAGAAGCTCTCTGCATTCTGTGTAACTTGGTTTGTTCGTATCAACGACAACCACTGCAGTACCGTTGTCCACAAGATCCTTCGCCTGACGGCTGTCCACAAACATGGACGGCTCATACTCCGGATTATCCAGGAATCCTGCAATCAGCGGCTTGATGGATGTAGTCGGATCATTTACCACGATGTGCACCGGTTTTCCCAGGGTTTTGCCCGCACGATAAATACCGATAGCCGCTCCTAGAGCGTCCACGTCAGTGATTTTATGCCCCATTACAACCACACGGTCTTTGCCGCTCATGAACTCCTTCAGAGCCTGTGCTTTCACACGTGCTTTCACACTGGTATTCTTCTCTACCTGCGGACTCTTGCCGCCAAAATAGGAAATGGTATTGTTATCTTTAATAACAACCTGGTCTCCGCCGCGGCCAAGTGCCATCTCAATGGCAATTCGCGCAAACTCAGCATTCTGAACATAGCCGGTTCCGTTGAAACCTACACCGATACTGAGAGTAATCCCCA
>JAUNAE010000491.1 GCA_030527765.1 Eubacteriales bacterium | reverse complement strand
TTCACTGAACTTCAATATCAGAGTTTTCAACGTTTTATAGAAAAGTGGTCTGAGATAGAAAACGATGTATTCGAAGCGATTTTAAACTATTACATCGAATTACGAGAGGAACTGGGGTTTGATGATGACAGTGATGGCTCTTATCCTGATATTTCAAATGTCAGTGAATTGAAAGATTTATTAACAGCTGATGCCATTATCATTCCTGGATCAGGTATCTATGACGAGAGAACGATATTCATTACCTTTGGATGCAGTTGGGATGAAGAAAATGGTGTTGCAGTAGGATTTGTGAATGAGAATATAGATGAGGTTGGATATCAAGACATCGCATTATGATTCTAACAAAATTCCAGCTTGCCGAGTCGATTTTAAGTTAGGTAGCCTTGGCGATTTTATACTTTTTCATTTTGCCATACATTTTAATTATTCCATATAGGGGTGTCGCACTTGAAAATTCAGTGGAAATGAATGTTGTAGAAAGCCTTTATTTTCACTTGATTTTTGGCCGTGGAAGGGTGGAAAAGAACTGAAATAGCCCTATTTTGCGCGCTTTCTGCGATTTCACTACAGAAATCCTTGTATCATATTCGTCTACTTGATAGAAGGCGTGGATATACCCGAAGGAAACAATAATATAAGTATTTTTAAAATTTTTTCCGGTCTTAATGGCCGGAATTCTTTTTGCGCAAATTTCGGTAAATCCCGCCAAACCGAACCTCCAGTTTCCATAGGGATGTGTAAGCAACAAATATTACACGACCATAAGGAGGTTCCATAATGCAGAACGAAGAAATCAAAAAAGACAACGAGGGTATGGCAGCAGGCGAGAAGTTCATGTTGACGATCAAGGAAGCGGCGCCGTACTTCAACGTGGGAGAGAAGAAGATGCGCAGATTGGCAGAGGATCACCTGGGTGATTTTGCCGTTTACAGCGGAAATCGCTACCTCATAATTCGCACAAAATTCGAGGAATTTGTGATGAATTCTTCGGAAATATAAATTCCTTTTATTTGCCGAAAGTAGTTGCTATTCCGGCGAATAAGAGCGAATATACGATAACCCCACTAGGCTATAACGGGGTGGAAAGGTAAGTGATTTTATGGCAAGACCAAGCGTAGCAGATAAAGACGTGATCACAGTCGATGAGGCAATCGATTATTACAAGCTGAGCAGATTTACAGTCCGAAAATATCTGAGAGAAGTAAAGACCGCAGACTTTTTGGCATTTTACCGAGGAAGGAAGCTGATCCTGAAAGCGGAATTTGAAAAGTTCTTAAGAGAGAATCCAGAGATGAAGGAGGTGCTAACACATGGCCAAAGCTGGAAGAGGCTCAACAAGGCGTGATGGAAAACGAAGAATCCTGCGTCCGGGAGAGAGTGTCCGGGCAGACGGAAAGTACCAATACAAATATTACATTGAAGGAAAGGCACATTTTGTATACAGCTGGAAGCTGGAACCAACAGACAAATTGCCAAAGGGTAAGAAGCCGTGCCAGTCCCTTCGAGAGATGGAGAAGGAGATTGAGGCAAAGGTTACGGTTCTTACCAACATGCCGGATGGAACAATGACGGTATGTGAGTTGGTGGACCGGTATCTGAAAACAAAGACTGGAGTGAGACAGAGTACGAGGCAGGGATACATTACCGTTCAGAGAATTCTGGCAAATGAGCGCTTCGGATCACTGAAAATCAAGTCGGTAAAAACATCGGATGCAAAGCTGTTCCTGATTAAACTGCAGCAGGAGGATGGTAGAAGCTATAGCTCCATTCACACCATTCGCGGAGTTTTAAGACCAGCATTTCAGATGGCAGTCGACGATGATATCTTGATGAAGAATCCATTTGGCTTCCAGCTGGCAACGGTAGTTGTCAACGACTCAGTAACCAGGGAAGCAATCACCAAAGACCAGATGCGAAAATTCCTGAAGTTCGTACACGATGATTACATTTACTGCAAGTATTACGAGGTGGTGTATATCCTTTTCCATACTGGAATGAGAATTTCAGAGTTCTGCGGATTGACTCTGAAGGACATCGATTTAGAAAAACGGACCGTAAATATTGACCACCAGCTGCAGCGTACCGCAGATATGCGTTACATTATCGAGGAGACCAAAACGGAAGCAGGCAAACGCGTCATTCCTATTACGGATGATGTGACAGAGATGTTCCGGGTCATTATCGAGGATCGGAAAGCGCCAAAACATGAGACGCTGATCGACGGATATGGCGGATTCCTTTTCTACGACGATAATGGCAATCCGCTGGTGGCTATGCACTGGCAGCATCGATTCAATCACATGGTCGGCAGGTACAATGATATCTACAGGGTGCAGATGCCGAACATCACACCGCACGTGTGCAGGCACACCTACTGCTCCAATCAGGCCAAGGCAGGCATGAATCCAAAGACCCTGCAGTACCTCATGGGGCACTCAGATATTTCGGTCACGATGAATGTATATACGCACATTGGTCTTGAGGACGCAGAAGAGGAGCTGCGAAAGTTGGAAGAGTTCAGGAAGGCTCAGGCGGAAATTGAGAAGAAGAATGAAAAACCGGTATCGCAGAAAATGTTCCGGACAATTGGATAATGGAGTTAAGTAAAGTGCACCCCATTGTCAAGACAATTTTTTTTGAAAATTAAGTTGGATT
>JAUNAE010000490.1 GCA_030527765.1 Eubacteriales bacterium | reverse complement strand
ATGTGACATTGAAGTTCTACATCAATGAAAATCCGGCAGGAATGATGACATGGACGGAGAATAAAGAGCAGAATCATAATAACTTCTACTTCTTTATCAGTTCAGGATCAGTGGCACTCAGAACTCCGACATTACAGACACAGCAGCCGGTACAGCCGGAGCTTTCAGAAGTAATCGGAGATTATGACAGAATTACAATGGAGAACTATGATATCGAGGCATCGACAGAGGATGCAGGAACAGCCCATAGTACATCTCCATCGGGAACATACACAGGAGTAAGTCTAAATAAGACCTACTTAGATGTAGATGTGAAATACAATGACAATTACAACAGCAGCAATTACTTCCACTTCTTTGGAAGTGGAGATTGGGCAGACAACATCCGCTTCCAGCCTTGGGCAGAGGGAACGGGAATGTCAATTATTGATGTGAACAGCAGGGCAACAGCGTTGTCGGTAGCTAATGCGGATATGGGTATCACAAACGGGGAATTCTTCAATGTGAAGATTTTAACAGATATCGCAGCAAACGCATCCGATGCAACAAAAGAAGATGTGACATTGAAGTTCTACATCAATGAAAATCCGGCAGGAATGATGACATGGACGGAGAATAAAGAGCAGAATCATAATAACTTCTACTTCTTTATCAGTTCAGGATCAGTGGCACTCAGAACTCCGACAACAGATCCGGGACCGGGATCAGGTTCAGGACCAGAACCGGAGCCAATTCCAGAGTTGTCAGAGGCATTAGAAGGTTACACAAGAGTAACTATCAATGATTTTGAGGGATTAGCAGCAACAACTAAGGAGAATGGAACCAAGTATTCGGCAGAAGCTACGGGTACTTACAAAGGTGAGTCTTTAAACAAGACGTACTTAGATGTGGATATTAATCTCAATGGAACGACAACAAACTATCTGCACTTCTTGGCAGAAGGAGCTTGGGCGAATTATAAACGCATCAGTTGGTCTGAGACAGGATTGCTTGTTTGGGATCCAATGAATGCAGAGCCAGGTTCTCTGTGGGCAGCACAGGCTACTTATGGAATAGAGACAGACAAATTCTTTAATGTGAAATTAAGAACAGACATCAAGGCAAATGCTCTCGATACAGCAAAAGAAGATGTTACATTGCAGCTCTGGATTAACGATACTTACGTTGGAGAAAGGACATGGACAGAGGCAACCCATGCAAGAGATATTTTATATCTGTATGTAGGAAGCGGCTCGCTCACTCTTAGAACTCCAAGCGAAGATGGAGGAGAGATACCGGTTCCACCATCAGTAGAAGAAGCGTTGCAGGGTTATACGCGTGTAACACCGACAGAATTCGCCGTTGTAGGTGAAGTCTTTACGCATGGTTGGATTGAAGGAAACTGGATGGGTTATGAATATCCGGAAAGTTTGAATCACGCCTACTTGGATATTGATTTGGCACTTTGTAGTGATATGGATTTCCAGAATTCTATCAGATACTTAAGCTCGAACGGATGGGAAAGTGTTCAGATTGGTATTGTTGGAGAGGAACTCCTGATTTTTGAAACTTCAACGAATACCGTTCTATATCGTGTTGCACTTTCAGAAGCAGGCATTAAAGCAGATGAGTATTTCAACTTAAAATTGAGTTCCGATATTACTCAAAATGCAAATGATAACAAGAAGAAGGATATGGTTCTTCGTCTTTGGATTAACAATGTTCTTGTGAGTGCTCCGAGCGGTGAAGATTTTGTTGAGGTGAAAGGTTGTGCGGCAGTTGGAAATATGCTTGGCATTTACCTCCCAAATGAGGGGACCATTAAGATGAAAACACCTCAAAATGGAGAAGGTGGTGACGGAACAACAAATCCGACGCAGCAACCGGATTCGAGTTTCAAGAAGATTACCTTTGGCAATTTTGCAATCCAGAATGGAAAGTATTCCTATATTGGAGCAAAATTGGGAGCAGAAGGAAGTTATATCTTTAATGTGAATGAGACTGTATTTAGTGGTAATTTCCATTTTTCAAAAGAGTTTGGAGCAGATTTTAGATATGGCGGAAATGGAAATCCTTGGAATGGACTTCGTTTCTGGACCACGGGAGATGGAAAACTGTATATGCAGGATGCAACAGAAAAAACCGAGATATATACATTCCATCCGATGTACGCCAAGACACAACTGGTAGACAATACATTTAATATGAAGTTAAGTGTTGAATTTGTGGACAGTGATGGTGACAAAAAGAAGGATGACGTAAAACTCGGTGTATGGTTTAATGATGTACTATACAAAAATGAGTACATTTACTTAAAGGACTACGCAAAAGAGTTAGGCAATATGTGTTCTGTTTATGTACAGAAAAAAGATGCATGGATACAGATTTCCAGTGACAGTAGCGTTTATGTAGGTGTTGACTTCACATTATTCGGTTTTACAAGGAACTGGAAAAAGGAACTCGGTATTAAATAAAAGTTTTTGAAAGGAGGCAAACATGAGGATAAGCAAAATTGGGAAAAGAATGATAGCGGTGATTTGCTCCGTTGCATTGCTAGCTGGAGGACTTTCGGCGTTTGCTACGAACACTGAAAGTGCGCAGACGGAAGATACTCCTTGGTCAGACTACACTCGTATTACACTGGCGGATTATGGAATAGATGCATCCACGGATACGGAAGGAACT
>JAUNAE010000054.1 GCA_030527765.1 Eubacteriales bacterium | reverse complement strand
GTGAATAAAAGGCCATTCGGTCTCACAAAAGTGAGAACCGGATGGCCTTTCTGTGGTAAAAAAGGTTTTGGATAAGTTCTTTATAACTCTTCTTCGAAATAAGAAATGAGTGCGTTTATGTTCTGATCGGAATGTTCGATCTCCCGGGAAAAAAGGTAAATCATTTTTTCAAGAGGGATCTCCGGGTTTGCAATGTGGAGCATGAGGATCCATCTCACGTTCATGGCGGCGATCATGGTGCGGGCGTAGATTTGTCCGTCGTAGATACTTCCGCACATGTAAGTGAAGAGGAAGGATTGGAGGAGATTTTCAAAAATTCTAAGGAGATTCCGGTCAGGGCAGAGGATCTGTTTCCATTCTTCGGAATTCTCCGGATGTTTTTTCCAGAAGTCCCCGGTAGAAGCGAGAATACTGCTCCAGGAAGATTCCAGAACTTCCAGATCCTGCAGAAACTTAAGACTCTGCATCATGTAATCATAGGAATAGACAGAGCCTTCCGTCTGAAGTTCCGATGTACCGGCGGGAGAATCGTAGGAAATGTCATCCATTTCAAAAATCTCTCCCTGATCGTACAGATCCTGTAACTTCAGTGAGGCCGTAATTATGAGGTCCATCCTCTCCTGAAAAGGTCCGGATGGATCTTTTGCAATGCGAAGCATCTGATCTCGTCCATAGGTGAGCTTGTCAAAAAGAAATGGATCGAAGTCATCGAATTCCTCCGGATCGTCATATTCTTCATCTTCAGATTCCGTCCATCCGAAGATGAACTCCGGATCCATCAGCATGCGTACGGCTTCCGGACAGGAGAGGGAAAGGGAATATTCTCTCAGATCCAGAAAGTCTTCCATATGTCTTGGAAACTGTCTGCAGGTGTCGCAGAGATAGGATTCCCCGAGGGCACTCTGGAGATCACACAGTCCGGTGGAAGCCAGCATGTGACAGCGCATCTGATGCTGGCGGAAACAGGAATTCTCCTTGTCAATTCCGGTACGCAGGCGTTCTTCAAATGTTCCGGAATAGTTTTGATATTTCTTAAGACTGTCAGAGTCTATCATGATCTGCCAGCCTTCGCAGCAGCTCTTTGGACATTTGTCTGCGATACAGCGAAAATCATCGAAGCCTGTCTGTTTTCTGTAAATCATTCTTCTTCCTCCTGAGAGATGGTTTCTTTGCGGTAAGCACGGATTCGTTCCGCAATTCCATTGTAATCCCGTTCAAACAGTTCTTCCCGAATCTGTGGAAGAAGGATTTCGGAAGGAACTTTTTCGAGGATTTTTTCCTGGACAAATTTTTTGCTCTTTTCCTTGTAGCGGGGCATGTGATTGAGTTCCTGAATATGGGCCAGTTCTTCCCGCCAGAGCATGCGAAGCTGATATTTCAGACGCATTTTTCGAGGAGGCAGTGCCTGAGGTCTTCGGTAAAAATAGAAGTCCGCCTCATTTTCCACTTCTTCGACTGTAATAATGCCCCAATGTTCCGGGACGTGTTCTTTCACGTGGAGTGCGTGGGAAGAACCTGCCACAAGGATATTTCGATCAAAGAATTTGTCATAGTCTTTGACCTGGCGTTCGAGCCTTGTGTAGGTGTCCGCATCGCTTTTGATTTCAATGCCTGTAATGGCATCTTCTGTAATCATTACAACATCTGCACGGGAACGTCCCATGGTTTTTTCTTCAATTACCCGGCATTTTCCGAATTCCTCATCAAGAAATTCAAACAGCGGTTCTCTGATATCTTTATCGTAAAGCATTTGATATTCCTTTCGGAGAATGATGGCGTTGTTTTTCTGTTTCACAAAGAGTTTTCAGAGTATGTGTCTGTCATGTCATTCAGAAGAATGTTTTCGGTATTTGGCAGGTGTTGAGTGATAGTATTGTTCAAACAACTGATAAAAATTTGCTTTACCTGTATATCCAACGGTTTCCATGATCTCATCAACTGCCATCGTTGTATTTTGAAGCAATGATGCTGCCTCGCGGATACGGATAGTCTGGAGCAATTCCGTATATGTACGGCCGGTCATTTCCTGAATATAGCGACCCGTATGGGATCTGCTGTATCCAAGTTCATCTGCGATCATCTGCAGGGAAACATCTGCCAGATGTTTTCGAATGAAACTGTGAATAAATGGCATTTTGACATCCGGCAGATTATTGACTTCCGTTCGATAAATAGCATTTTGCTGAAGAATTAGAAGGATGAGATGCTCTGCAACACTCTCAACCAGCAAGTTCTTCACGACTCGATCATTTGCATGTTGTCTGACAGTTGCTCCCTCCAGAGTTTGTTCTCCGCGCTGCAAACATAGTTCAAGAAGCTTTTCCAGAAGTGCTTTAATTTCAGGATTCTGATTCATGCCGATCACAAGATAACTGGCCTGGTGTCCTTCCGAAAAATCCTCGTATAACTGTTGGAACAGATTGGGAAATTGCATAATCTTAGTGAAAACCTGTGAGAATCGCTCCGGTCTTAGGGCAATATTAATGACCTCGTCTGAATTATCCCAAAGATAAGTGCTTTGCTGCACGTAAGGAGCAACGACACACAAGTCATTTTCACGTAATAAATATGTGCGGCCGTCAAGGGTTTGTGTTACACTTCCGTGCATGATGTATTTTATTTCAATAAAATCTGTCACAAAAAACTTATCATTTTGTGATCTCCGTACCGGAAAGCAATCGACATTTATGTCTTTGGGAATAAACTGATCCAGTTTGATACTCTCTGTATTCAGCAAATAATTTTGAATATAAAATTTATAAGCTTTATCATTTTCAAAAAAAGTTCGAATCTGCTTCTGAAATTTTGGAAAGTTTTTCTTGTTTATATGATGCTCTGCAACGAAATGCATAGCCAGGTCCATTTCCTTCTGGAATTCTTCTGTTTGAATATAATCCATTTGTTTCCTCCTGAGCCAGACAGTACAAATATCCATTTACAGAGTACTGCTTTTTCTGCTTTTTTCATTAAAATAGGAGTTACAAGGTAATTATACAACGAATGAAGAGAGGAGAGAAAGAAAATGAAAAAAAGATTTATTACCCTCGGTTCCTTAATGGGTCTCGCCTTAAGTATCACGGTATGTGGACAGAGTCTGGTAGCAGCTGCAGATAAAAGTTCTGAAGGGGAGGAAGAAGTGTACAATTTTGATGCATCTGATTTGACAACGACGGATGCTCTCGTTACGGAATTGACGGTGAAGGTCGATGGTCAGGACATGAAAGTGACACGTTATGAAGATTTGTATCTGACAAATCCTACGATTGATGATCAGAAAGTGAGTGTTTATGTACCTGAGGGAGCAACTGATGAGTCTCCAATCATTCTGAGTGTAAATAACTCCGGATGGATTGCAAACAGCTACTCAGCTCGAACAAAAATTAACGAAGGTGACGAATTTTCATCTACTGCAGATGATGATAAAATAGGAGCTCTGTTGAGTCGAAATTATGTCCTTGTCAGTTATGGTTGTCGTTCCAGAAAAAATGAACCGGTAAATGGTGTTTATGGAGGACATTCTCCGGCTACGATTTCCGATACCAAAGCGGTTATTCGTTATCTCCGTGCCAACAAAGATGCATTGACCGGAAACACAGACAAAATCATTATCACCGGAACTTCCGGCGGTGGAGCTCTTTCTACGGTTGTTGCAGCCAGTGGTGACAGTGCGGATTATTATCCGGCACTCTTTGAATCCGGAGCAGCGGGAATCACACAGACAGAAAACGGATATGAGTCCACAATTTCAGATGCTGTTTTTGGTGTGATTGCATATTGTCCGATTACAGATCTTGGAAATGGCGATGCCGCATATGAGTGGACATATCAGGAGACCCGTGAGGCACTCAGCAAAGAGAATATGGAGGGTGTTGAGTACAGTACTGAAAAGTATACCTATGCACCGGAGATTTCTCAGGAACTTGCATCCCTGTACAGTGAATATGTAGACGGTCTGGGATTGAAACTCGATGACGGCCAGGATTTGACGAGTGAAAACCTGAAAGATGCGATCAAAAACCTGATGGAAGCAGAAATTGCAGAATCGATCGAAGAAATCGGTGCTGATCAGATGTTGGCAGATATTGCAGAAAAAGAGAACGGTGCACAGGATTGGCTGGTTATCAATGAAGACGGCACGTTCACTTATGATATTGATAAGCATTTGAACTGGGTTGCCGCAAATAAGGAATTAAAAACAGTCAATGCGTTCAGTAATGCAGGTTTGGAATGGGGAAATACAAACGAGGACTCCCTCTTCGGAACATCAGAGTATGAATATAGCGCCTTTGAAAAATATTCCTGGGATCATGATTCTGTTGAAGGAAATGGATGCGGACTTGATGACACAGGCCTCACATGGGATGAATTTATTGCAACAGAGGAAGGACAGGCTCTTCTGCAGCAGATCAAGTTGACCAATGCAGTTGCATATCTTAATGATACCGGCGAGAATAAGGGAATTAAAGCACCATTCTGGTATGTTCGTTATGGAATGAATGACCGTGACAGCTCATTTGCACTTGAGACGATTCTTCGCTATAGTATTTCTAATAATGCAGATATTCAGGATTACAGTTTCGAGTTTGCATGGCTGAAACCACATGCCGGTGACTATGATGTCCAAGAGGCTTATGCATGGCTGGATGGAGTACTGAGCGAAAACTAACGGAAATCTTGCGTGCAGGAACATAACAGTAGTGAAGTGGATTAAGAATATAAGTTTTACTTGATATGACAGAATCCTCGAGAGATCGATTATATATCCTTCTCTCGAGGATTTTTGTTTGATTAATCTGGAAAATTGGATGTATTTGGTAAAAAAGATAGTTTTCCCGGTAGGATTCGGGTATACTGAAGACCATAGTATACGTGTAGGGGGACAATAATGTGAAAGGAGACACCGATGAAAAAAAGTACAAAACATCTTCTCAGAGCCTCGGCCGCTCTTGTGGCACTGGAGGCAGGATCCCTTCTCTATGCAGGGTATAAGTGGGAGTGGGGTCCTTTCGGAAAACTTCATAATGTGAAGTCAGCACATACACCGGGAAATGGACCGGAATATGATCTGCATCGGGTTGGTACCGGTGAAGATCCGATCTTGAAGGGAAAGAAAGTGCTGTTTCTTGGATCTTCCGTAACCTTTGGTGCAGCTTCCATGGGAGTCTCTTTTGTGGATTATATTGCCAGAAAAACCGGCTGCATTCCGGTGAAAGAGGCTGTTTCCGGAACAACGCTGGTGGAAGAGAAAGAAGACTCTTACGTTTCCAGACTGCACAAAGTTCAGGAGACCGACATTGATCTTGTGTTCTGTCAGCTGTCCACCAACGATGCGTCACAGAAGAAAACACTTGGGCATGTGACAGATGAAGAGCAGCGCTCCGACTTTGATACCCGCACGGTCGCAGGGGCATTGGAGCACATTATCGCTTATTCTAAGGAGAAATGGCCGGGCTGTCAGGTGATGTTCTATACGAATCCGAAATATGACAGCAGAGAATACGAACAGATGGTGGAGACACTGAAACAGGTGGAGGAGAAGTGGCATACTCCGATCATTGATCTGTGGAACGATCAGAAGTTTAATGAGATCAGCCCGGAAGAGCGAAAACTTTTCATGGCGGATCCGATTCACCCGACGAAGGCAGGATATCTCGTCTGGTGGACACCATATATGCTGGAGAAGATGACACATAAGAGTTAACCGGATCAAGTTGCGGAGCAGTTATTCGGTTATGAGAAAGTAATGAGCAAAAAATACTGCAGGATATCACGTGGATTCCTGCAGTATTTTTTTGCGTAGAATTATTTTGGAATCATATCCGCATTTTGGACAGAAACATGTCTGGTCCGGCAGAGGCTGTCCGCATCTTGGGCAGAACTGATTCTTGGCCGGCTGCTGATTCGGCTGCGGACCCGGCTGCTGGTTCGGAGGATTTCTCTGATACTGACCTGGATTTGGATATGGACGTGGAATACCATATGCGGCGTTGGTGACGCCATTCGCTCTCAGCCACTGTGTGAAAAACCAGGCGAATATGCCGACAACTGCATTTCCGATGATCGGGGTGAGCGCCAGGGTAAATGAGAAGCCTAAGGAGCCGGAAGCATCGGAAACTTGAATACCTCTGAGAATTCCTATAACACATGGAACAAACAGAAGAATGACGGGAAGCTGCCAGGAGGTTCTCAAGAACCGGGTCAAACTGTTTTCCCTGTTTTGAGCGTTAAAGATTGCCCATAATCCAAGAAGCATCATTCCGGCAGAAAACGTTGCCTGCTGGATGATATTCAGGATGAAGTAAAAGACTATATAATGATGGTAATGATAAAGATTAACAACGTTGACAATCAGGTACAGAAACCCGATTCCTGCAACAATACAAGGGAATACTCCTTCCAGAATTGTTTTCTTTTTTTGAAACAGGAGAATTCCTTCTATGAGAAAGAGTATTGCCGGCAGCAGGGAAGGAACAATGAGGTTCAGTAGGGTAATAAAGGGTAATGGAATACCATTCGTGATCCAGTACCATAGACTGGAAATGAAATCGAATGCGTTTCGCAGTGCAAGCACAATCGATACAATTGCCGCAGCAGTGTCATAATTAGCCGGTTTGACCTGGGGAGCATTGTACCGGGGATAATTTCCCATGGGATTTGGTTGGTTATTATACATAAAAACACCTCACAATAAAATACTTTGTAACTGCGACAGAACGGACAGTTGCAACTCTGGTTTCATTATATCACAGCAGTTGCCGGAGGTGGATAGACAAAAGAATATTCTTCTGTATGTGGTCAATGCCGGTGCAAAAGTTTTTTATGGTGGTAATAATAAAAAAGTTATTGACAACTAACTTAAGTTAGATTAAACTAACAATGAATAAATCATGTGAAACTTCTATAGCATTCACAAACAAAGGCAATGACGAGGTGACTGCAGATGTGCAACTGTTCAGGAGCCTCGTCATTTTTGCAAGGAGGAGAAAGCAATGGCATATTTAGAAATTGAAAAGGTAGTTGGAAGAGAAATTCTCGACTCCAGAGGAAATCCGACAGTAGAGGCTGAGGTATATCTTCTGGATGGAACTGTTGGAAGAGGAACAGCACCAAGTGGAGCATCTACCGGAGAATTTGAAGCTCTTGAATTAAGAGATGGAGATAAAACCAGATATCTTGGTAAAGGAGTTACAAAAGCGGTTGCTCATATTAATGAGGAAATTAACAAGGCTTTGGTTGGAATGGATGCATCAGATATTTATGCTGTAGATGCAGCTATGATTGCAGCTGATGGCACAAAAGACAAGTCAAATCTTGGAGCAAATGCGATTCTTGCAGTATCCATCGCATGCTGCCGTGCGGCAAGTATTTCTCTGGATATTCCGCTCTATAAATTCCTTGGAGGTGTATCAGGAAACAGACTTCCGGTTCCGATGATGAACATTATCAATGGGGGTGTTCATGCACTGAGTTCTGGTTTGGACGTGCAGGAATTTATGATTATGCCTGTAGGCGCACCTTCTTTCAAAGAATGTCTGAGATGGTGTGCAGAAGTATTTCATGCGCTTGCATCCATCTTGAAAGAGAGAGGTCTTGCGACTTCTGTTGGAGATGAAGGTGGATTTGCACCGGCGTTGAAATCTGATGAGGAAGCGATTGAAACAATTCTTGAGGCGGTTAAAAAAGCAGGATATGAACCGGGAAGAGACTTCCGTATTGCAATGGATGCAGCTTCTTCTGAATGGAAGTCTGAGAAGGGCAAAGGCTTTTATCATCTGCCAAAAGCAAATATCGATTACACTGCAGAGGAACTGGTTGAGCACTGGGTTGAACTGTGTGAAAAATATCCGATTATTTCCATTGAGGATGGTTTGGATGAAGAAGACTGGGAAGGTTGGAAGAAACTGACTGAAAGATTGGGAGATAAGGTTCAGCTTGTCGGAGATGATCTTTTTGTAACAAACACAGAGAGACTTTCCAGAGGAATTGAGCTTGGAGCTGGTAATGCAATTCTGATTAAACTGAATCAGATCGGTTCCGTTTCAGAAACACTCGAAGCGATCAAAATGGCCCACAAGGCAGGGTATACTGCGATCAGTTCTCATCGTTCCGGAGAGACAGCAGATACAACAATTGCGGATCTTGCTGTTGCGTTAAATACCTGCCAGATTAAGACCGGTGCACCGTCAAGATCTGAGCGTGTTGCAAAATACAATCAGCTGCTGAGAATCGAGGAAGAGCTCGGCAATAGTGCAGTATATCCGGGAATGAAAGCCTTTAACGTGAAGTGATTTAACCGAATCAAGTAAGTCCCCGCTTCAAATGCGCAGAGCATTAAGCGGTGAGTGGGGACTTGCTTGTATCAGTAGGAGTTCAAGGTCCTACTGATAAGCTGCGGAGCAGCTATTCGGTTATGAGCAAGAAGCGAAGCGGATTGCGAATATCCGTTTGACTAAAAAAGAAAGGAATAATTTATGAAAAAGTTTTTGACATTTGTTTCTGCTGCGGCTCTGTCGACGATGCTTTGTGTACCGGCAATGGCACAGGATGACACAGGAATTTTGTCTGCAATTGCAGGCGAAAATGGAACCACCTATGCCAACTTGTTTGAAGTGATTCTCGCTGAAGAGTATGACCAGGTTTGGACAGATCTTTGTGCGTATCTTGTTGGAGAAGAGGGAGCTGAGGAAGCCGCGGAAGGATTGAAGGCTTCTATCAGCAGTGAGGTGTATGGAGAAGAGGCAATTGAAAAATATGCAGAAGGAGGCATGGCTTTTGACTGCTGGTATATCAATGATGCCGCAAGCTTTACTTTTGCCGGTGATGAGATCACTGTAGAGAAAACAGATGGCACAACAGAAACACACACCTATGAGTACCTTGGTGTATATCAGGTAGGAGAAGGGGAAACCATGGATTACATGGGAGAGGAATATCCAGTAACCTTTGACTGCGACGTTTACCAGAGTACAGATGAGGCTGGCGAGTTTACTTATTTCTTTCTGAGAGACGACACTATGGAGAGTACCTACCATATTGAATTTCGATATGGAAGTGACCTCGAAGATCTTCAGGGCTATTTCGTGGGACCGTATGCATACTGGCTTGCAGCGGGAATCGATGAAGCGGCAGATGAAGATACCATTCACGATGTTATCGAACTGTTCTGCACAGAGAATTTGAGTTCAGAGGAAGCAGAGTAAGACGGGGCAATCTTCTTACGAGATTCGGTTATGGGCAAGAAGCGGAGCGGATTGCGAATATCCGTTTGACTGCTTGCTCATGAAAGCAGGATGCTTCGTAGATCGACTGAAAATTAGATAAATACCCTGTGGGAGAAATACCTCGTGGGCTGCATTGTAGATGTTCGTATATGTTTTTGAACAGCGAATATCACTACCTTGCAGTTCCGGGGTATTTTTGACTTTGCAGGAAATATTGTATCTGGGAAATGGGTGACTCTACGATCCGCCGGAGGCTCATCTCAGTCGGTTATGAGCAAGAAGCGAAGCGGATTGCGAATATCCGTTTGCCCCCACTGAGACTAATTTGTTATCCCCCACTTATAGAAGATGGGGGTCTCCCCGACTGAGATGAATTCTTCAAAAATATAGTAGTGAGAAGAGAAGGAAGATGTCGAACTTTTATTGACTTTTATTGATAAAATTGTATAAAATATCAGTGTCTGTTTGGCAATTTTTCGCAAATTAATATTGAGATCCGAATAATGCATAAACTAAGGTGAAATGGAAGAATTCGCTTGTTTTGAATGCATAAACGAAAGAGGAAGGCAAGGGCTCGCTTGCTATGAATGCACGGACTAAAGTGGCTTGCGGGATTTTGTTTGACATGTAGAAGGAGTATGTGGATATGAACACAAAAGAACAGCAGATACCGCCGGATTTTCTTAAGGAATATGCATCCGGAGAGAGACCTCTTCTGGAGCAGTTTGAGTTTCGAGTCATTCGGATGGAAGAAATTTCACAGGCGGTGGAGATTGAGCAGATCTGTTTCCCGCCAAATGAAGCCTGTTCAGAGAAAAATATGAAAGAGCGAATCCTTGCAGCCTCAGACTTGTTCCTTGTGGCAGTTGATAAGAAAACAGGCAAAATCGCAGGATTTCTGAACGGCCTTGCCACAGAAGAAGACGTTTTTCGAGATGAATTCTTTACAGATGCCTCCTTACAGAATGAGAGGGGAAGTAACATTATGCTTCTTGGTCTGGATGTTCTTCCGGAATATCGGAATCGGGGGCTGGCTAGAGAGATCATGTACCAGTATCTGAGCAGAGAAAAGAGCCGTGGAAGAAAAAAACTTCTTCTGACCTGCCTGAGAAGCAAAGTACATTTTTATGAGAAAATGGGCTATCAGGATCTGGGAATTGCAAATTCCGAATGGGGCGGCGAAGAGTGGCATGAGATGAGTTTTGAACTTATGGAAAATGAGGAATAACAACTTAAGTTGAGAGAAAGGAGAATGCACCATGATGAAAAAACAGGCTTTTAACCCTTATATGCCGAGTTACGAGTATGTACCGGATGGAGAACCGCATATTGTAGGAGATCGTGTTTATGTTTATGGATCCCACGATCTGTTTAATGGAATTAATTTCTGTATGGGAGACTATGTCTGCTATTCTGCACCACTCAACAATCTGGCTGATTGGAAGTACGAGGGAGTGATCTTCCGAAGAGATCAGGAACCGAATGCACCGAAGAACAAGATGATGAATGGTCTTGCTGCGCCGGACATGGTGCAGGGACCGGATGGAAGATTCTACCTCTATTATTTCATGGGAGGCACTCACAAAATTTCCGTAGCAGTCTGCGATGAGCCTGCAGGAAAATATGAATTTTACGGTCATGTGAAATATGAAGACGGAACCGCTATCGGAATGAAGGGAGAGCCTTTCCAGTTTGATCCGGGTGTATTTCTGGATGATGACGGCAAGCTGTATCTGTACACTGGTTTTGCTTTGGACAATAACCCGCTTCTTCTTCTGGGACAGAAGCCGACCAAACACGGTCCTATGGTATTTGAACTGGATACGGAAGACATGCTCACAGTCAGGATGGGACCTTCCTACATTGGCGTTGGTGGCGTGGAAGAAGCAAAGACCAACAAAGAATATGGTACGCATCTGTTTCTGGAAGCAAGTTCTATGCGCAAATTTGACGGAAAGTACTATTTCATTTACAGTTCTCTGAACAGTCATGAGTTGTGCTATGCAGTCAGCGACAAACCGACAGGGGATTTCTCTTTTGGCGGCGTTCTCGTAAGCAATGGTGATATTGGAGTGAACGGCATTACAGATGTGAAGCATGCACATCAGTGTACCGGAAACACTCATGGAAGTCTGATTGAACTGAACGGAAAGTATTATGTTTTCTATCACAGACATTCCAACCGCAAACAGTCCTCCCGTCAGGCCTGTGCAGAGGAGATTCGTTTTGAAGACGGCAAATTCTATCAGGCAGAGATGACTTCCTGCGGATTGAACGATGGACCTCTGAAAGGCAAGGGAAGATATCCATCCTATATTGCCTTCGCACTGTATGGCAAAAAAGGAACACGCTTCCTCTCTATGATTCCAATGAGCAGAGGAACCACTCCTTATTTCACCCAGGATGGAAAAGACAGAGAAAGCGGCCCGAACCAGTTCATTGCGAATTTCTGTACAGATTCCATTGTAGGTTTCCGCTATTTTGATCTGAGGGAGACAAGACGTATTGGAATTACGCTTAAGGGAAAATGCAAGAATTGTGTTATCCTTGTGCAGAATAAAGAACATGGAGGCGTTATTGCACGAATTCCGGTGAGAAGCTGTACGGAGAGAACGACCTTCTACACAAATGTAGAGGGACTTTCCGAAAAAGAAGAACTGTATTTCCGGGTAGAAGGAGAGGGAAGATTCCGTTTCACATCCTTCGTACTGGAAGGGGAGACAAAATAATCGACGAGGCTCTGAATCGTTACCAAAAAAGAATGAAATAGATTAGAGAGAAGAGTATGATGAAAAAAATATTAAAATGGACGGGCAGAATTTTGCTGTGCCTCCTCATTGTGTTTGGACTTTTGGCGGCATATTATCGCCATGTGACGGTTATGGTACTCAACAATCTGCTTCAGAAGCATAATACACTTCAGGAGGAAGCGTGGAATAAGGGAAACGTATACGAGAAAGTACCTTACGCGGAAGTTTCTGCAAGTGATTATGTGGATATCTATGTTCCGGACGATGTGGAAAATCCTCCGCTTCTCGTGATGGTTCATGGGGGAGGCTTCGTGGCCGGAGATTCCCAGAGCAGACAGAGTCAGCTGGTGTACCAGTATTTCCGTGAACACGGATATGCGGTGGCATCTGTGAACTATCGACTTGCCCAGGAGGCGACTTTTCCGGCATCCGTGCAGGATGTGAAAGCCTGTGTGCGATTCCTCCGTGCAAATGCCGAAACTTATGGATATAACGGAGAGCAGATCACCATTATGGGAGAATCTGCCGGAGGTTATCTGGCAGTGATGGCAGCAGTTACCGGAAACGTGGATTTCAACGATCTTCCTTATATCGGAGAGGATCTCACAAAAGAACAGGTATCCGCAGAAGTGCAGGGGCTTGTAGATTATTACGGCTGTGTTGAATTGGGAAATATGGAACCGGACTGGGAAGAAGAGAATATCCCGGGAATTGTCTTAAAGATTGCGAATTACTGGGCGTCTGAAGAACTGCTCGGCGGTTATGAGAATTTTGAGTCCCGATTTGTCGGCCGGAATATGAGTCAGATGGATGAAGAGGAAACGGCGAAATACCTGCCTGCTTACTATGTAAGAAAAAACTGGGATAAGAATACGAATGTGCAGGTGTACATTTCCCATGGTGACAGTGATTTGACAGTGCCGATTCTTCAGTCGGACAGATTCTATGATCTGTTGAAAGAACAGATCGGAGAAGACCGGGTGATTTATCACGTGCCGAAGAAAGCCGGACATGCCGGAGAGATCATGTACGCAGAGAAAGAATTGTCCAAAGTACTGGAATTCATGAACAGCTACACCTTATCAGAGGAGTAAGGAAGCTCTTCCAAAAGTCTCGCTGCGGTTATGAGAAAGCAGTGGAGGGGATTGCGAATATCCACTTTACGGAGTAGGAGAGAATTTTATGAAAAAAAAGAAAAAGCGGATCGTCTGGAAAGTCATAGGAGTGATTTTGCTCCTCTTGATCTGTGTGGGAATGTATTATCGAAAAACCGTGAAGGCGGTCTTTTATAACAACGTGACTCCTACGGTGAAACTGCCGGAGGAAGACGACTGGAACGGGGGAAAAACCTATCTTAAGGTTCCCTATGGAAGTGTTTCGGAGAATCAGTACGTAGACATTTACGTTCCGGATGATGCAGAGAATCCACCGCTCTTTGTTCTGGTGCATGGAGGCGGTTTTATCGTGAATGACAGCCAGGCCAGACAGACGAAGCTGATGTACCGGTATTTCAGAGACAATGGCTATGCAGTTGCAACGGTGAATTACAGACTGGCACAGGAAGCAGAATATCCGGGCGCATTGGAGGATGTGAAAACATGCATCCGATTCCTCAAGAGCAATGCTGCCGAGTATGGTTACAATCCGGAAAAAGTAGCGCTGTTTGGTGAGTCCGCCGGTGCATATCTTGCGATCATGGCATCTGTGACCGACGATACAGAATTTTCGGATCAGCTCTTCATCGGCGAAGAGAAACTTACGGAGCCGGTTTCCGCTAAGGTCAACGTTCTCGTGGACTTTTACGGAGCCATGGAATTCGGAAATGATGAGGCACGTTGGAAGGAACTGGGCTATCCATTATGGCTGATCAATCTCGCCAATTCCTGGATCAAAGGAGATGCAGTGGAAGGATACGAATCCTCCCATTCTTTCTGGATCAGAAAAAATGAGAGCACACTTTCCGACGAGGAAAAAGAACAGTACAGTGCCCGATATTATCTGAACAAAAATAAGGAAGAAAAGTCAGATCTGAACATCTGGATTTCCCACGGAGATTGCGATATTACAGTGCCGATCACCTCCTCTCAGGAGTTTTACGAAGAGACCGTGAAACTTCTCGGAGAAGATCAGGTACAGCTCAACATTGTAAAACACGCAGGTCATGCCAAAGACATCATGTATTCCGATGAGGAACTCGCAAAAATCGACGACTTCCTCAAAGAGAAGATGCAATGAAAAAATGGAAATAACCACCTATCAAATAACTAAGTAGCAAATAACCACTAACAAATAAACCAACACCCCTGAATTTCCAAAAGAGTTCAGGGGTGTTGGTTATTATGTCAGCAGCATTCGTCTGCCGCAGCTCGGAAGATCCCGGAGACGTCCTATCAAGATTCATCTCAGTCGGGGAGACCCCATCTTCTATAAGTGGGGATAACAAATTAGTCTCAGTGGGGGTCTAAATCCCCGACTGAGATGAGCTTCCGGCGGATCGCAGAGTTCGGCAGAAGAAAGTTGCTTCGCAACTGCCGAACTCGCGCGCGAATCCT
>JAUNAE010000053.1 GCA_030527765.1 Eubacteriales bacterium | reverse complement strand
CACACCATTCCATGCATACCCACAGCGTACTAGCGTCCCCCACTCCATCTCACTTCTCTCCTTCCGCAAGATTTCCTTTCTCACGGTAGACGGCCGGGGTGACTCCGGTGACTTCCCGGAAAACTTTGCTGAAATAATTTCGAGTTCCGAAATGCAGGGCATCGCTGATATCCTGGATCCCTTTATTTGTTGTGATAAGGAGCAGCTTGGCGTGATCGATTCGAGCAGTCTTGATGAAGTCCGTCACACGAACTCCCATTTCTTTGTTGAATTTCTTGCTGAAGTAGTAAGGCGTGTATCCCACCCTCGCAGCCAGTTCTTCCACGTTCAACTCTTTCTGAACGTTTGCGCGAATGTAATCGCATGTTTCCTGGATGCCTTTGGAAATCTGCTCATTGCTCTTTGTTCCCTGAACTTTTTTGACATAAGTATCGATCATCTGGTTTGTCAAATGATGAAGTTCACTGATTTTCTTGCAGGCTTCAATTTTCTCAATGAATTCCTGTTCTAGAAAGCGCGCCGTTCGCAAAGGCAAGCCGCCCTCTACCGCAGCTCTGGCACTGAGTGCGTTCAGAATGACCACGGTATTCTTGCCATCCCGAAGCTGATTACCACTACTGCTCGCAAAGCCTTGTGCTCCGCTGGATGCCTGTTTCATGACTTCCCAAATCTGCACATTTCCTTCCCGAATTGCCTGCATAATTCGCTGTTCTATATCTGTAGATCTGTCTTCATTGATCTTCGGAATTTCTTCTTCCTCTTCCCAGATGTCCTTGAAATTTTCCTCTTTTTTCGGGTCCACCTGATAGTAGTATTCTGTGTTCTGAATCAGATCATCGTAAATAGTGAAATGAAGCATGGACGCATAGATATCAAGTCCTGAGATGTGCAACACCGGCACTGTCTGAAGAACTCTCATAAAAGCTCTCTTCGCATGGATGGAAAAAATCTTTTCCTGCAGTCCTTTCTCAATCTCCTTCAGAGAAGAACTATTCATGAAAAACGGTCCAACAAGGATGTGCATTTTAATTCCTTCTATATTGTTAGGAACACTCTCTCCAATAAACATCATTCCCAAGCTATCGCTTAAGATTACCGGTTTGTCCCAGCCACACTCTTTCTGAATCATATAATCCAGACAACCGTTCAAACGCATGAGTGCCAGCAGTTCCTGCTCATTTGGGCACGTGGAAAAATGCAAATCCCCCTCTTTCGAAAAACACCACATTCCTACTTCTGATGCGGCATATACCTGGCCTGCCATTATTCGAATCTTGACTTCCACCGGATAATCCTGATTCAAGTTATATACTCCCATAAATACTCTCCCCTTAGTTTCTATTCTGTCGTACTCTCTCTTGTAAATTTGATTCCATTATACCAAAATAGAGCCAGTTTCTGCTACGAAACTGACTCTATCTTTGAATTATTTTTTAGAATGTTTTGAGATTGAAGCTCTTTATAAAGATATTCTTGAATATCCTTATATGCACTTATCTTTTGAAATTTTTCCTGAGAATTTCTTTCTGAAACTTACTCGTTTGCTTCTCTTCTTGCCTGGTTCTCTTCTTTGATCTGCGGCATCAGTTTATCCATTTTACGATATTTCAGAAGAAGAACTGCGGTTGCTCCGTAGAATACAGTTGGAACTAAACTATAAAGAAGTTTAATTGCAATGTATGCTGACTGAGGCATGGTTGCTGCGTCTCCGGTGTATCCTACAAACTGAAGAATGATACCAAGGATTGCACCACCAACTGCAGCTCCGATCTTTCCTGCAAGACCGTTGACACTACTCATAGTTCCTTCCATACGGCGGTTTCCTTTCCACTCATTGTAATCTGCACACTGCAGAATAACGAGAGCTGCCAGCATAGAAGAAGGCATGGATCCCAATCCTCCCAGAAGACTTCCGACCATAAGAAGCGGTACGTTTGCACCTGCCACAAAGTTTACCAGACCTCCAATTGCTGCACAGATGAAACCAAGCTGAATTACTTTTGTTACAGACAATTTCTGAATAAGTTTAGGAAACAGGAATGGAATCGGAATACAGATGATTGTAGACACACTCATCAGACCCATAAGCCCTACATTTCCTACGATGTAATTGAAGTAATATACACCAACACCCATGTTTGTCATAACATTTACAACCAGAGTAGAAGCTGCAAGAATAAAGATGAATGGGTTGGATTTTAATACAGTCAAAGCATCTTTAAATTTAATGCCTTCTTTCTTAGCTGCCGGTGCTTCTGCATCATACTGCTCTTTGATAAAGATCATTCGTAACAGACCAATGATTGCCAGTGGTACTGCAAACATAGCTACGAGACGACTCCATCCTGCTGAGGATGTTGCAAATTTCTGCATGAGCATCGGGAAGGTCATGTTAAACACGATTGCAACGACGATGCTGTAGATTGCTCCATAAGAAGTCAGTTTTACGATCTGTCCTTCTTTAAATGCACGAATCATGTACGGTGTTCCATTGGCATTCAGGAATGTTGTACAGATTGCATTTGCAAGTACGTACATTGCAAAAATCCAAACATATTTTGCTGTGGTGCTGAAAGACTCCGGTACAGAAAACAGCAGCCAGGTTGCAAGCCACAGACCGACAATAAACACTTCATAAGGTCTTCCGGTTCCCCACTTGGTTTTTGTTTTGTCAACAATAAAACCGGCTACCGCATCGGTAAATCCGTCTACAAATTTGCTGAGCATAAGAATCAAGCTGACTCCTGCTGCCGGAACCTTCAAGGTATCTGTACAGTAAACCATCAGATATGTCAAAATCAGTACGGTGATGGTTTTTGACATAACACTTGTCTGCCATATCGTTAACTTTCCAATGCCTACTCGGCTGTCATCATTCTTCGCTAATTTCATATTTTCCCCCTAATTTTTATCCTGTTTCAATGAACAAGTATTCTGTTGTATCCACTTTTGCAAAACGTCTCTCATAAGAGATTTTACACACGTTCAATAGCTGCCACTCAATACGATATGCTTATGCAATATAGTATTTCAGTTTTTCCGCATCCTCGTCTTCGTAGTTAAGAGATGCAATGTTGATCAGATTCGGCTGTCCTGCCAGTACGATCAGTACACACTGGGAAAGTGCTGATTTCAGATTCAGGAGATCTCCATCTTCTGTTGTAATGGTTACCTCTCCTTTACATGTCTTTGCGTCTTTCAGAAGCTCCGCAATATTGACATCCGGTTTTAACTTATTCTTCATGATCCTTACTCCTTGATATGTATTCGTTTGTATCTCTTTTTCAGTCTCGCGAGGACTTGTTCTTCATGGCTTTATTCTACGTGCTGACAGCGATTTCGTGTATATCAAATTTCGACTTCTTGTACACTAATTCACGCTGTTTGTTTCAAAATTTTGTACATAGAAAAACCCGGCATATACTCACGACGTTTGTCGCAAATATATGCCGGGCAATAATAATTTTTATACTTCCGCCTCAAATGGGAATGCCGGCAAACCGACAGCGTTATAAATGTTGGCTTCGTAGTAGTCTTTTTTGCAGTAAAGAATTCTCAGTGCTTTCTCTTTCACTTCTTCCTTCAATGTGAGAACAAGTTCTGTGCCGCGTACTGCAATCTCGTATTCCGCCGAATCCAGTTTACGGTTTGTTTCCTTTTCAATTACTTCAAATTCTTTTCCCGGGTTACCTTCCGCTTTCAGCCCGGTACCTGCATTAGCGAATTGAATGCGAACCTCTTTGTCCTCTCGAAGCGCAGTCTGATAGCGTGGTGCGTCGGCTTCCACGGATTTTCCGTATACATATTTCTGTGCAAGAAGTCCCAGACGTCTTCCAACCGGCTGTTTTTCTTTCGGATGGATGTCATAAAGGTTTCCCACATTTCCGATGGACGCCAGATATACGTTATCCACATGATCCGCTACATATTCCTGTGATTTCCGAACTATTGGGAAACGTTTTCCTTCGCAGTCCAGCCACTGTCCAAAAGGTGCCAGCTGCACAAGGAAGAACGGAAGGTCGTCTCTCCACAGATCACGCCATTCCTGAATCATATCTGTCAGCACATCTTTGTAAATTTCTCCATGAGGTTCATCGCTTTCTCCCTGATACCAGAGCACTCCTCTTGCGGTATAAGGTGCTACATGAAGCAGCATCATTTCATATAAGCCACACGGACGCCACGGATGACAAGGTCCCATGAAAGCTCCCGGATTCTCTTCTACCGTTTGAGGCGCCATCGCCATGTACTTCAACATTTCCAGCTGCTCTTCTCTTGTTGTACCGTACAACAGTTTATTCATATTCTCATCCTTGAAAGGATTTCCATGGTCGGAAGCCGGGGATTTTCTGGAAGCTTCTATGTATTTTCTCAGTCCTTCTTCCTGATCAAATCCATTCTCATGCAGCTGATTCTCGTACTCATCCAGCCAGATTTTTCCGTGTTTTTTGAGAACTTCCGGGCTCATCCAGGAGCATGCCGGAGTTCCGCCGTAATTACATCCCACAAGACCAACCGGTACCTTCAGATCCGGTACGATCTGCTGTGCAAAATAATAACCAACAGCGCTGAAATACTCCAGATCCTCGGCAGTCGCTCTTCTCCAGTAACCGAATCTTGAATAGTCAAAATCTTCTTCGGCTTCCGGATAGGTCAATTCCGGATAATCGAAGAAACGAATATTCGGGAAAGAATCTCTAGCTTTTTCTTCCGGATAATCCTTATCGAATTTCATAAAGAATTCCATATTGGACTGCCCGCCAAGAATCCATACTTCTCCGATTCCAACCTTTGTGATCACAAGATTTGTTTCTCCATCAGATACACGGAGATTCTCTTCTTCCGATGCATGAAGTGCCGGCAAAAGAATCTCCCATCTGCCATCTTCTTTTACAATTCCTTCGGCGCTTACACCCTGAATTTCTGCTTTGACAGTACGTCCCGGTGTTCCCTCACCCCAGACGGTACACGGTTTTTGCTGCTGCAGAACACAGCCATCCTGAAATAATCTTGCGGTCTTTAACATACTTTTGTTCTCCTTTTTTTCAAATACTCTTTTGAAATACAAGCAAAACTCCCCTCACATGGAGGGGAGTTCAACACAAATTATGACAAGTTATTTATCATCGATCTCTTACATCCTGTAATAAATTCTCCATCTATTCCTATTTTACCACAATTAGCCTTTTACGCCACCAATTACAATACCTTTTACAAAGTATTTCTGCAGGAATGGATAAATCACCATTACCGGAAGTACTGCGGTTACCGCAATTGCCATTCGAATTCCTACGGTAGGAAGTGCTACCTTGGTTGCTCCGAAGAGAGCTGCATTCTTTGACAGGAAGTTGATGTTGCTGATCATGTTGTTCAGGATCATCTGAATGGTATTCAGATTCTGATCGGATACATAGTACAAACCGTTCATCCAGTCGTTCCAGTAGTTCAGTCCAACCATAAGCACCAGAGTTACGATCATCGGTTTGGACAGTGGAATGACAACGCTCCAAAGTACTTTCATCTCACTTGCACCGTCCAGCTTCGCTGCCTCGATCAGAGAATCCGGAATGCTTGAGGAGAAGAAGGAACGCATCATGATTACATAGAATGCATTCATCATAAGGGACGGAACGATCAGTGCCCAAATGGTGTTGTTAATGTGGAATGTATTTGCATACATCATGTATGTCGGAACCAGACCTCCGTTAAACAGCATGGTAAAGAACAGGAAGAAGGAAATCGGTCCTCTGAATGGCAGATCCTTTCTTGAAAGAGGATATGCAAACAGAATGGTCAGTGTCAGATTTGCCAGGGTTCCTACTACGGTTACCAGAATAGTCATGAAATATCCATGGAAAATTGTTGTAGCGCTCTTGAAAATGTAGCTGTAGGTCGCCAGTGAGAATTTTTTTGGAAAGAAGCTGTAACCGTTCTGAATCAGTGTTGCCTCATCGGTAAAGGAGGCCATCACCATAAGAAGAAACGGAAGTACACAGCACAGTGCCAGAAGTATCATGAATACGTGCATTATTGTTTGCTGCACTCGATCTTTTTCTACCATTTTTCTTAACCTCCTTAGAACAGTGCATTGTCTTTGTCGATCTTGGATACGACAAGGTTTGCTGCCAAAACAAGAATGAATCCACAGATGGACTGGAAGAAGCCTGCGGCTGCGGATCTTCCTACATCATTTAACAGGATCAATCCCTTGTAAACATATACGTCGATGGTTGTTGTCACATCATATAACAGACCGGAGTTCTGCGGTACCTGATAGAACAGACCGAAATCAGAGTAGAACACACGGCCAATTGCCAACAGTGTCAGTGTAATGATGGTCGGGCGAAGTCCCGGAAGTGTGACATGTTTGATTCTCTGCCATCTGGTTGCTCCGTCTACAACGGCTGCTTCATAAAGAGAAGAATCAATTCCGATTACGGTTGCATAATAGATGATACTGTTGTATCCGAAGCTCTTCCAAAGGCTTACGAATACGAGAATGTACGGCCAGTACTTCGGAGACATATACCAGTTGATTTTATTTCCGGTTACATGGTTGATCAGACCACTGTCTGTGCTCAGGAATGCATATACGATATAACTTACAACTACCATGGAAACAAGATATGGGATCAAAATTACGATCTGATAAACTTTCTTTGGAAGTTCTTTCTTGATCTCATTCAGCACAATTGCTACAACAATGGCAAATACGGTTCCCAGTACAATGAACACCAGATTGTACAGCAATGTATTTCGAATCATGAGAAATGCATCTTTGGTTGCGAACAGGAACTTGAAGTTCTTTAACCCGATCCATGGACTTCCGGCAATTCCTGCTTTGTAATCGTACTTCTTGAATGCCAGGCTCAGGCCTCCCATTGGCAGATAGTTATTAATGAATAAGTAGATCGCTCCCGGAAGAAGCATCAGGTAAAGCTGCCAGTATTTGCGAAGCTTTCTTTTTGGTTTGTATTTCTGCTGCATGTCTATATCCTCCCTTTTCCTTTTGTAGTTTCTCTCGTTTTTGTTAAGTATATTGTAGAAAAAATACTCTTTGAAAAGTAGTCTTTTTGCGACCCGGATTATTCATTTTACGACTCCATATCCTCCGGCAATCCTGTGCGTTCGAATCCTCCCGATGTCGAAATCTCTCATATCCTGCAAAGCCGAAAAAGGACGGCCAGATATCTGACCGTCCCGAAAATACTGTATTCTTTTTGTCTGCAATTCTTATGCTGCAATCGATTCTTAGAATGATATTATCAACTTCGCGGAATCTCTCTGCATTATTTATTTGCAAGGAACTCGTCCAGCTGTGCCTGCTCTTCTGCAAGTACTTCATAGAATCCAATTGCTTCCAGCTCAGACTGGATGGATGGAAGGACGTCATCCAATGCGATACTTCCGGATGTCAGAGCGTTCAGATATTTGTCTTCCAGGTTTGCATATGCGGTAATGAAGTCTGCATGCTCAGAAGTGTCAAAGGTGAATCCCATAGTATCGGATACGTTTACACTGTTGTTCCACTCGTCTACAGCTGTCTTGTAATCGTCAACGGTTGCAGATGCTTTTACAGGAAGAAGCAGGTAATCCGGATAAGCTGCGGTTGCCGCAAATCCGCCATAAGGCTCGTTGGTAGAATCCATTCCTTCCGGATAGTCAGCTTTGCCGTCTTCGTTAATCACATAGTGCTCGCCTTCAATACCATAGGAAAGGATTGTCTCGAATTCCGGATCTGTATAAAGAATGTTCAGAAGTTCGAAGGACTTGTCCGGATTTGCACTATTGGAGCTGATACCGTACTGAAGATTTCCAATACTGGTAGAATATGCATTTGGCTCAATCAGGAAATCTGTAACAACGGTATTGCTGTAGAATGTATCCAGCGGATCAATGTCTGCATTGTGGAGGCATGCAAATGCTGCGCCGTTACTTACAAGGTCTGTTCCCTCAGAAGTGTTGCTGATAACATCGGACATGATCAGTCCATCCTGATACCACTCATGTGTACGCTCGCACCATTCACGGAAGGAATCCATTTCGAAAACACTCTTCAGTTCTGTGGAATCAAAATTCTCTGCGTAAGCAAAGGTTGTTCCTCCGATTGTTTTGTCCCATGTTGTTGTCCAGCAAAGTTCTGCACTGGACTGTGGTGCCAGAACACAGCTTAATTCCGGATGAGCTTCTTTTACCTGGCGAAGAACATCTCCTACGCTGTCCAGATCTTTGATGGATGCCGGATCAATTCCCATCTCTTCTACGATGTCTTTGTTCATTACAAGAACAGCACCGCCGCCGTACTGATATTTTCTTGGAAGTCCATACATTCTTCCGTCTACTGTGGTTGCCTGAATTTCTGCTTCTGTGAAAGTATTTTTCAGTTCATCGGAAGCATTCTCAAAGTAATCTGTGATATCCAGAAGCTGATTATTGTGTGCGTATGTCTGAAGTTTTCCGCCATCGATGAAGTAGCAGGTAACATCAACTTCATCTGTTGTCATTGCAAGGTTGATGGTGTTCTCGAAGTTTCCGATCTCTGTATATTTCAGAGCTACATCGAAATCATATTTGTCGCTCAGGTACTCGTTCAGAGCCGCTTCTACTTCTGCTACTGCGTCGTCAGAGTAATTTGCAAGTGTCGGAATGAACAGGTTCAAGGTTACTCTCTCGTCTGCTGCGGATACTGTCATCGGAGAAAGTGCGCTCATTGTCATTGTTGCTGCAAGTACAGCGGTAAGAAGTTTCTTTTTCATAATTATTATCCATCCTTTCAATGTTTTTGTTCCGTATTTGTTTTGATGGACTTATTGTATCGAACCACACTCTTGAAAAGTAGTCTTTTTGCGACCCGGATTATGCATTTTACGACTTCGCAAAATTCATTATCTGATTCGCTGCAATTTCGCAGATGACGTATTCCGATTCTTTACTGTCTCACGCTTTTGACTCTTTTCGATAGTCTGTGGGGGTTACGCCACAGGACTTCCGGAACATTTTGGAGAAGTTTGTGAAGTTGTCGTACCCCACTTTCGAAGCGATCAGAGTGACCGGAAGGTCCGTCCCTGCGAGCAGTTTCTTGGCATAATCCATTTTCAGATCCAGGACATACTCTTTGTAGCGTTTCCCTGTTTCTTTCAAAAAGACTCTCGAGAAATAATCCTCATTAAGGAAAACGTATTTTGCAGCTTCTTTTCTGGAAATCATGCGATCCATATTTTCGTCCAGATATTTCAGAATTTCCTGAATGCGGTCATGAATGGTATAGTTTTCTTCTTCCACTTCCGGGAGCATTCTGCGATAGCGGTCCAGACAGGAATCCACAACCTTGATCAGTTGTTCCGCCGACCGGCATCCTTCCATGATTTTTTCATATGCTCCGGGATTTTCAAACAATTCCTGAATCTCCCGTTTCTGCTCGTAGCATGCCACGAGGCAGGCATCCAGAAAGGCTTTCAGAATCTGTCGAATATAGTCATAGGACAGATATTTTTCCTCCTTAGCATAATTCAGAAGGTTTACAATCTGATTTCTCACAAGTGCCAGATCCCCGCGGATCATCCAACGTCCCCAGATCGTCCCCTCCGGTTTGCGCACATTGAGGCGTGGTGATTCTTCAATACAGTAGACGCTTCCGCTCTCCAGTATTTTTCCCTCGAAATACTCCATCAGCTCATGTGTCTTCTGTGGAAGTTCCTCTTCGCTGAAGTTCCCGAGATGAATTCTTCCTTTATTTCCGATGTTCTCTGTCAGTGCGTCCAGGAACGTCTGCAGTTTTCCCTGAATATCCGGAGCTTCCTGTTCCGCAAAAAAGAGGAAAACCAGATGGCGTGTATCCGTCTCTGTCAGTATGAAGTGGACCTTCTCCTCTGCCGGAAAAACTTCCCAGAGAATTTTCTCCGCATGCTCCTCTATCTCATCTTCGGTGTCCTGTTCAAATTCCAGAACCGCCGGGACAAAGGAGTACTCTTTTCCCTGAATCTTCAGATCTTGTCGCAGTTCTTCCATGCGTGAGAACTGATCTTCCTGATAAAAAAGCGCAAAAAGCAGCGCCTTCGCAGACTCTGACACTTTTTCTTCATATCGTCTGCTCTTTTCCTTCAGAAGCCGCTGCTCTTTGCGGTAGGCAATGCATCGTGTAACGGTTTCTTCAATTTCAGGAATACTGGCCGGCTGCAAAATATAGTCAAACGCACCATTTCGAATCGCTTCTTTTGCATAGGCAAAATCTGCATGGGAGGTGAGAAAAATACTTGTCACCTCCGGATGATTCTCCATCTGCCAGCGCTGCAGTTCAATACCGTTCTCTCCCGGCATTTCAATATCTGTCAGAAGAATGTCGATCTGTTCCTCATTCAGAATGCGTTTTGCATCTGCGGCAGAATCCGCCGTAAAAACCTCTGTAACACCTAATTCATCCCAGTGGATCAGCACACGAATCGCTTTCAGAATTCGTTCCTGATCATCCACAGCCAATACCTTCATGTGTCCCCCTTCTTATCCAGTAACCTACTCTGTCTGTTCAATACCTTCATAATTACTCTGCATCATTGATTCCATTCCCAGACATTCTGCAGCTAAATAACAGTTCCGCAATTGCGTTTCATCTCAGTCGGGGAGACCCCCATCTTCTATAAGTGAGGGATAACAAATTAGTCTCAGTGGGGGTCTAAATCCCCGACTGAGATGAGCCTCCGGCGGATCGCAGAGTTCGGCAGAAGAAAGTTGCTTCGCAACTGCCGAACTCGCGCGCGAATCCTCTTACGAGATTCGCGTTTTAACTCATGGCAGTGGAAGCAGCAATTCACTGGCTGCTCCTCCTGCATTTTCAAAATACCATTTCGCTTTGGTTCCATACTGAAGTTTCACACGGTTCAGAAGGTTCAGAATACCAACCCCAAGTTTTTCTTTTCCTTCTCCGGTTCCACTGTTCAGCATTTCCAGAACTTCCTCAGGATATCCATCCCCATTATCCTTCACAAAAATATCCAGATAACGTCCTTCCTCCGTTTCCTGAATGTGAACCCGCACCGTGATTTTCAGATTCTGTCCGTTGCTTCCCTTCGTATATTTGACGGAATTCTCCACGAAAGTCTGCAGTGCCAGAATCGGAATCGGAATCTTGTATACTTCTTCCGGAATTTCCATTTCACAGAGCAGCGGCTTATCTGTCATGAGTCTCTGAAGTTCCATATAATTTTCCAGGAACTCTTTTTCCATCTCTACTTCTACCAGTTCCTGCTTGTTATTCAGAAGATATCGAAGATGAGAAGACAGGCAGAGGAGAAATTTTTCCGCATTGTCGTATTCTTTCAAAGCCAGCATATAATAGGCATTTTTCATACAGTTGGTATAAAAATGCGGTGCCAGCTGAAGCTGCAGAAATTGAAGTTTCGTCTTCTGGTTTTCAAGTTTTTCTTCGTAGGTACGAATCTTATACTGTTCAATCTCCGACAGAAGCAGCCGGACGGTATTTCGAACATCTTCAATTTCCGTCAAATGGTTCTCCTCCCGGAATTCCACTTCCCAGACTCCTGCCTGAATTTCCGAAAGTGCTCTTGTCATATCTTCCAGAGGACGGGTGACCTGAATGGAAATGATTCGATAGAGCTGTACCAATACAATCATTAACACAAGGATCATTGTTCCAAGGAGAATGTGCAGCTTATTAATGTAAAGCCAGATGGTCTTTGGCAGTACTTCCACCACATATAGATTCGTGGATGCAACCTGACAGCTGTAAAGCACCTGATGATCCATGACCATCTTTGCTTCTGTCATCCCTTCACTGCTTAACCTCTCCAGTTCCAGTTCTTCTCCGGCAGTCCGATAATACTGCCCGTTATAAATAACACCGTAGGATGCATTCTCTTCCGGATTTTTGGGCAATCCCTGATCCAGTCGAATGGTTCCCATGAGAGTTGCTAAGGTTTTCTTCAGGAAAATATTATAATAAACACCTTTCTCTGCTTTTATGACAGCCCCCTCGTAGTCTCTGCGAAATGAATTATTCTGCATCTCAGAAACAGCAAGTCTGCCTGTCTGTTTCAAGATTTCCTGATCCTTGTACGGAAGCGTTTCCCGCAAAAAGTAGATCTGATTCTCTCCGCCGTTGTAGAACGTGAACAGGCCTTCCAGGTTCTGGTTGGAACGCACCTGTATTTCCAGATTTTTCAGTAATCCATAGACATCATCAAACTGCTCCCCTGCGGATTTGTAATGATTCAGTCCTTCAAAGGCGGTATCTGAAGAATATATCGTCTTGCTGACATCATTCAGCTGCTGAATCTTCTCTTCCAGATTTTTTGCATAATTCATGAGAGTTTCATTTCTGTCAACGTCCATTTCTTTCTGGAATTTCTGTACCTGTCCGAACAGAAGAACGACAGAAATCACTAAAACAACAAGAATCGCTGTGATCAAAATTCCGGAAATCTGCTGTTTCAAACTATACATACGATGGGGTTTCTTCTTCATGAAGCTCTCTCACCTTCCTCTCGTCAAACGGGTATTCGCAATCCGCTTGACTTTTATTTTAAAAAATTTCTCACATTTTTGTATTTTCAATCACAAGCAAATTCTTACCTACAGTAAGCTTCTGTCTCTCCCCGTTCTTCTTTCGAAGATAACCATTGCTTCCCTCCGGAAGATCCACTTCTACCTGAATGTTTCCGTCTTCCTTTTCTTCGTATCGGAAGCCGATCATGCCAATCGGAGTCACAACTTCTCCGGACAGATCTTTCACGCCGACGAGATTTGGCTGAATTTCGAATTCTTCCCATCCCGGTTTTGTCGCTTTGATTCCGGCCATCGCACGTGTGATCTCATAAATTGGCAGTGCACTCCATGCATGGCAGAGGCTTCGTCCATCCACCGGCACCTCCGGGCATGTGGTAAGTCCCCTTGCAGGAAGCTGTCTCCACTGTTCCATCATAGAATCGGTCAATTCATATGCATCTGCCATCTGTGCTGCACGGAAGAATTCGTTGCTGGTGGAAAAACTGCATCTGATTACATCCGGCTCTGTCAGTGTCTTCTGAAGAAGTGCCGCTGCTTCTTTTCCTTTTTTCATTCCGTTTAAGACAGCCCAGCTCTGGGTATGCTGGGTAAACTGCATATGTGCAGGACCTTCTCGATACATTTCCCGCTCAGAATCCCAGCAGGTATTTTCCACAGCTTCTACGATCTGTTTCTGTCTTTCCCGGTATTCTTCAGCCATATAAGGACGACCGGTTGCCTCGAAAATCTCCGCAGCACACAGAAGTGTATAACCATACAACAGAGAGATGAGGGCAGATCCACCTGTCAGAAGGGCTGTCGGAACACCGCCGTGCTCTGACCATGCCTGATCCTGCCAGTCCACAAATGCCCAGTATCCCGGATCTCCCATAAGTCCGTCTTCTTCACGGATTTTGGAGGCAAAATACTCCAGAATGGAATCCACGTCAGAACGGAGTTCATAGAGCGTTTTGGTGTCTCCAGTCTGCACGAAATATTCCCGCATCATCATAATGTAATGAAGGGAGAATGTGGAAATCACCTGCATATATCCCGTAGGCGCCTTTCCCGGAATCAGTCCGCTTGGAGTTTTTGCACGATGGAAATCGTAGAGTGCTTTTTTCGGCAGACGGCTGTCTGCAGATACCGCATATGTAAAAGCGGCCTGAAGTCTTGTGTCCATCGGATACTGCATTTCCTCATAGAACGGACAGTCCATGTAAGTGTCCATCATACAGTTTTCCAGAGTGCGGACACAGATGTCCCATACCTGCTCAACCCATGGTGACAAGGAATGAATCTTTGTCTTTACTTCCAGCGGATAGCCAGTCTTATGGAAGGTTACCTCCTTAAGTTCCGCGGTTGATCGTTCCTGAATCGCATCTTCCTTGGATACCTCTTCTCTGAATGCCTCTTCTCCGACTGCTTCCTCTCTGACTGTCTCTTCTTTTGTTCCATAAACTGGAAGGATCTGTACTTTCACATAGCGGAAGGTGCGATACCAGAAAGGCTCGTATATGGTCTCTTTCTCCGCCAGTACGATGGTGTCTGTCAGTCCTTCACTCCACTCACAGGATTCCGGAAGAAGCTCTTCCAGGTAAGTGATCTTTACCGTACTTCCTTCCCCACCAAGGAAATGCCATCTCACATAGGCGTTGGTGTGCACTTTTGCATCCAGAAGAATGGTTCCATCTTCCTGAACTTCTTTTGCTGCAAAGGTTCCCGGAATTTCTTTCAGTGAAGGAATCGGACTTGGATTATATGGGAGAAGATTTCGCATTCCAACGGCTTTAAGAAATGGATTTTCCGCCACATCAAATAACACATCTGCTATCTCCCATTCCTCACTAATTGCAGCATTCCTTTTCCATGCTTCCGGAAGCTTGCGGAAATCAATCTTCTCCTGAATCGCTCCCAAAAACTCGATAATTTTCGGTTTCGTGAGATAGAAGCTGCCGTCAAGATAACAGCGGTAATCTGCTACACCGGTAGAGACGCCCTCTCCCTCAATGGCAAGTCTGTGACCGCCTCTTGGAGAATCCACTCCGTAAATTCCAGCACGTTCGTCTGTCGGAAGGAATTTGC
>JAUNAE010000489.1:1560-2696 GCA_030527765.1 Eubacteriales bacterium | reverse complement strand
CGAATGGTGATATATTTCGGCTCGTAATCGTTCTCTACATCAATTCCAAACTGACTCTTGGGAAAATCTCTCACATGCCCATTGGATGCGCAAACTTCATAATTGGCTCCCAAAAATTTTTTGATTGTCTTCACCTTTGCAGGTGACTCCACAATCACCAGATTTTTTGCCATAACTTTTCTCCTTATTTCCCGACCAATGGAATCCCATAAGTTCTGCATGAGCCGATTTCCTGTTTCGATGCCTCTACCGGTTTCGAATGTAGTAATGTCTTCCTGTCTCCTTGATGTATCCCAAAAGACTCAGTTCCACCACAATTCGGCTCACTTCCGCCACTGTAAGTCCTGTCTGACGAACAATGTAATCAATGTTTTTTGGTCGGAAATCCAGACAACTATACACCAAATTCATATTTCTTTCAAGACCCAAGTTCTCGATTTTGTTTTTTTTGCCGGGGTCTTTTGGCGTTATTTTCCACTCCGAGAGCAGAACTTCCGGTGAATAAGCAATTCCCGCGCCGTCAAAAATCAGCTGATGACACCCCAGACTCAGTTCTTCATTCACTGGCCCCGGCAGGGCGTACACCATCTTTCCCTGTTCCAAAGCATAGTTCGCAGTAATTAAGGAACCACTGTTTTTACGGGCTTCAATGATCAGCACCAAATCCGAAAGACCACTGATAATGCGGTTTCTTGCGGGAAAGCGAAAGTTCGCCGGGGGAGTTCCCAGGGGATATTCCGTGAGAATTCCGCCATTTTCCGGAATCCTGCGATACAGAGATGCATTCGCCCGGGGATAACATACATCCAGACCATTTCCCAATACTCCATAGGTCGGTGTCGCACCTTCTAAGGCCCCTTTGTGTCCTTCTGCATCAATCCCGTAGGCGAGACCGCTGATGATCTGCACTCCTGCCTCACTCAATACCTTTGCATATCGAAATGCCTGTATTCTCCCGTAAGGACTGCAGGAACGCGCACCTATAATAGCGGCCGACGGACGGTCATTGTCCGGAAGCTTTCCTATATAATATAAGGTCTCCGGCATGCCTTTATAATTCAGAAGTTTCGCCGGATATCCCTCTTCTCCCTTTGTAACTTTGTGTATGTTTGAAATAATTCTTTCCATATAAATAG
>JAUNAE010000489.1:0-1550 GCA_030527765.1 Eubacteriales bacterium | reverse complement strand
GCACCTTTTCTATTTTTTGTCAAAGGCGCGATAAGACAACGCTTCTGCCAGATCCTGTACTTCTACTTTCCCCGACTCTCGAAGATCCGCTATCGTCCTTGCCACCTTCAGCACCTTGTGATAAGACCGAACCGAAAACTGCATTTTCTGAAAGGCCTGTTCCAGAAGCTTTCTTGCCTCACCGGTCAGCTCACAATAGGAAGTGATCCTGCTGCCGTTCAGTTCTCCATTGAATGTGATCGTTTCATTTCGGTAACGTTCCTGCTGTATCTTCTGTGCTTTCTGAATGCGAATCCGAATTTCTTCGGAAGATTCTTCCTTCTTTTTGGAAACCAGTTCTTCCAGAGAGACTGCCGGAATATCCACACACAGATCAATACGATCCAAAAGAGGCTGGCTGAGTTTTCCAATGTAATGGGCAACCTCCCCCGGAGAACAATGACAGCGGTTCATATCCGGATAGAACCCGCAGGGGCATGGATTCATCGCAGCAACCAACATGAAATTAGCAGGAAATCGATAGCTGCCGCTTGCTCTGGATAGACAGATCATTTTGTCCTCCAGTGGCTGCCTCAAAGTTTCCAGACTCCTTCTGGAAAACTCCGGCATTTCATCCAGGAACAGAACCCCTCTGTGAGCCAGCGTAATTTCCCCCGGTCTCGGATTCCTCCCCCCTCCAGTCAGCGCAAGGGGCGTACTTGTGTGATGTGGACTTCGAAAAGGACGTTTTTGAATCAGTGGAGACGTCTCCGACAACAGTCCGGCAATGCTGTAAATCTTTGTCAGTTCCAGGGATTCTTCAAAGGTCAAGGGCGGCATAATAGTCGGGATCCGTCTGGCAATCATTGTTTTGCCCGCTCCCGGAGGACCGATCATTAACAAATTGTGAAATCCGGCAACCGCTATTTCCGCTGCCCTTCGCGCACTTTCCTGCCCACAGACTTCTGCAAAATCCACCTGATCTTCCACTTCCGTTCTCTCACCTTCCTCCACACCCTCCATCACCGCATCCTCCGGATGCCTGACATAGTAGATCATCTCTCTCAGTGTTCGTACCCCAATGATTTTCATGTCTTTGACAAGGCAGGCTTCCTTCAGATTTCCGTAAGGAATCATACAATACCGGCAGCCGGTTTCTCTTGCATAAATCACTCTGGGAAGTACTCCTGTGATCGGCTGGATCTCTCCATTCAAACTCAGTTCTCCCATCAGCATTGTCTTTCGAAGCAGTTCCGGAGCCAGCACTCCGGATGCGGCAAGCAGGGCTGCCGCAATGGGCAGGTCAAATCCGGACCCTTCTTTTCGGATATCCGCCGGTGCCATATTGATGGTTATACGCTTCGGCGGAAGGCTGATTTCATTATTTTTCAGAGCTGTTCTGACTCGATCCTGTGCCTCCTTCACCTGGGCCGAGGCAAATCCTACCATAATAAATGTGGGCAGTCCGTCACTCACATCTGCTTCCACCTGCACCGGGCAGACATCCATTCCCTGAATAGATGCTGATAAAACACTTGCAAAAATAGATATCCCTCCTTTTTGAGACGATT
>JAUNAE010000488.1:244-2697 GCA_030527765.1 Eubacteriales bacterium | reverse complement strand
GATGATGCTACAACAGCAGATTTCTTAAAAGCAATCCTTGAAAAATACAAAAATGATTACCAGGCAGCTTCTGATGCAGAGTCTGCAGACAGCAGTTTATTCGATTTCCTTGATGACAGCTACAAAGTAACTGTTGAGACAGGTAAATCCGTAGATTACGTTGAAGGTATCGAAAAAGTTGGTGACTATGAAGTTAAGGTAACACTTGATGAAGTAGATGCTTCTGCTATCTACCAGCTTGGTGTACAGGTAGCACCAATGCACTACGATGGTGATGCTTCCAAGTATGACTATGAGAAACATCAGTTTGGATTTGAAAAAGGTGATCTTTCCACAGTACGTGCTAAGACAAACACACCAATGGGTGCCGGTCCTTACAAATTTGTAAAATATGAAAACAAAATCGCTTATCTCGAAGCCAACGATAACTATTTCCTTGGCGCACCAAAGATCAAAAATCTTCAGTTGAAGACCACAGGTGAATCTGACAAGACTCCTGGTGTTATCCAGGGTGCTGCTGATATCGCAGATCCATCTATGTCCAAAGCAACACTTGAGCAGATTTCCGGTGAAAACTCCAATGGAGAAATCTCCGGCGATAAGCTTACAACAGTTCTTACTGACTTCAACGGATATGGTTATATCGGTATCAACTCTAACAACGTAAGTGTTGGAGGAGACGGATCTACAGATGCTTCTAAGAACCTTAGAAAAGCAATCGCAACAGTAATCTCTGTATATCGTGATGTTACAATTGATTCTTACTATGGTGATGCAGCTGAAGTTATCAACTACCCAATTTCTAACACATCCTGGGCAGCTCCTAAGAAATCTGACGCTGACTACAAAGTTGCTTTCTCTACAGATGTAGAAGGAAATGACATCTATAAAGATGGTATGTCAGAAGATGAAAAATATGATGCAGCACTTAAGGCAGCTCTTGGTTACCTCGAAGCAGCAGGTTACAAAGTTGTTGACGGAAAAGTAACAGAAGCTCCAAAAGGTGCAAAACTTTCCTACGAAGTTATGATCCCAGGTAATGGTAGTGGTGATCATCCTTCCTTCGGTATCCTTACAGCAGCAAGCAATGCTCTTAAGACAATCGGTTTCGAACTTAAGATCAATGACCTTGCAGATGCTTCTAAGCTTTGGGATGCTCTTGATGCTGAAACTGCTCAAATCTGGTGTGCAGCATGGCAGGCAACAATTGACCCTGATATGTTCCAGATTTACCACAGCAAAGGTGGAGATTCTAACAAATATGCAATCAAATCCCCTGAACTTGACAAGATGGTTATGGATGCTAAGACAAACACAGATCAGACATATCGTAAAGCAAAATATAAAGAATGTCTTGACTTCATCGTAGATTACGCTGTTGAAATCCCAATCTACCAGAGACAGAACGGATTCATCTAAAGTGCAGAACGTGTAAATATTGATACTCTTATGAAAGACCAGACAACATATTACAACTGGATGGGTGAAATCCATACACTTGAAATGAACTAATTTATATACTTTACGCATCAGGACCCCGTGAGGGGTCCGTGGTGCGAAAGGTATTTCGTAAGCAGAGTTTCCGAACCCTGTTTGCGAAATATCTTTCAAAGTTTTTTATAGAAAGATATATTTTATTATCAAAAAGACAAGGAGAGAAATAAGGATGAAGAAATTTATTCTAAAACGAGTGTTGATTTCCATTTTGCTTCTGTTTTTTGTCACTCTGATTATCTATGGAATCATGCGTTGCATGCCTACATCTTTTGTAGAGACAAAGGCGCGTGAGCTTTCCATGAAACCAGGGGCAAAATCATTCCAGGAGTGGAAGGAACAGCTCGATGCAGCGTACGGACTTGACCAGGGAATCCTTCAGGGATATCTCACCTGGGCATCAAAGGCTGTTCGCGGACAGTTTGGCGATTCCTGGTATTGGAATCAGCCGGTATTAAAGAAGTTTTCCAGTGTAATCTGGTATTCATTTGCACTGGGACTGGCATCATTTATTCTTGAAATCGTGATTGCGATTCCTGCAGGTATTGCGGCAGCGAGAAGACAGTATTCATGGGTTGATTACCTGATTACTGTAGTTGCTTTGGTAGGTATCTCTCTGCCAAGTTTCTTCTTTGCAACAATTTTGAAATGGATCTTTTCCATCAAACTTGGTTGGGTGGATCTTTATGGTATCGTAGGACGTATGCATGAACAGCTCAGCTCTACAGGCAAGCTTCTTGATATGGGACAACATATGATTCTGCCGGTTTTGACACTTGCCGTTGTAAGTATCGGTGCCCTTATGCGTTACACACGTACAAATATGCTTGAGGTCCTGAATTCGGATTTCATTCGTACAGCGAGAGCAAAAGGTGTGGCTGAGAAGAAAGTTATCAATCACCACGCTTTCCGTAATACACTGATTCCAATCGTCACACTTCTTGGCGGATCACTTCCTG
>JAUNAE010000488.1:0-234 GCA_030527765.1 Eubacteriales bacterium | reverse complement strand
GTCTGTTCAGTGGTGCTATGATCACAGAAACCTTGTTCCAGATTCCGGGAATTGGATATACTTCATATCAGTGCATTATACAGGGAGATATCCCATTTGTAATGTTCTACATGTTATTTATGGCAGTTTTGATTCTTCTTGGTAACCTGATTGCAGACGTCTTGTATGCAGTAGTAGATCCAAGAGTTCGTGTAAACTAGAAAGGAGGAAGACATGGAAGACAATAAGAACAAA
>JAUNAE010000487.1 GCA_030527765.1 Eubacteriales bacterium | reverse complement strand
GGAATGGCATTTGATGGTACCAGACATGCTTTCAACAACCAGGAACCTGGGGTTATGTATGCTGTTTTCTATGGTGAAAATGGTGTATCTATGCCTGCATCATTGCTGGGAATGTTGAATTTTGAAGATACTGATTATGGAGGAGATGTCATTGCGTTTGCGGTACATCTTGAATGAAATATCTTGCAGAAGATCATGAATCTGATCATCATGATCAGGTTTATCTGCATTTGAAAGTGATGCCGATCTTTTGTGAGATTGGATGATAAAACAAAATCGAAATAGATGGGGAGAAGGAACGGAATGATATTAGAAGAATTTGATGAGAATGTTCATGCAGTGATTGATCCTGACATGACTGTACATAAAATTGATCATTTTCCGGAAGTGACGATTTCCTGTTTTTCCAGGTTTTTATATGAAAAAGTCGCTGCTTGTTTTGAAACGGAAATCATAGGTGAATTGCGTTCTGCGACAGGAAGACAACCGGTATATCGCGTGAACTATAAGGGAAAAGAATTTGCACTGTTTCAGTCTTATGTTGGCGAACCGCAATGTGTTGCTATGTATGAAGATCTGATTGCGATGGGAAGTAAAAGATTGATTCTGATAGGAAACTGCGGTGTATTGGATCGTTCAATAGAAGATTGCGGAATTATTATTCCCACACGTGCCATCAGAGATGAAGGAACAAGTTATCACTATGCACCTGCAAGTGATTATATTGATGTGAATAAAAAGTATATTCCGGAATTTAAAGAAGTACTGGATGAATATGGGTATCCATATGTGATGGGTACGACATGGACAACAGATGCCTGTTATCGTGAAACAAGAGAAAAGGTGAACCGTCGTAAACAACAAGGTGCAATCTGTGTGGAAATGGAATGTGCAGGAATGCAGGCACTGTGTGATTTCAGACACACTGACTTCTTCCAGTTTTTCTATGCAGGAGATAATCTGGACCATTCCACATGGAATCCAAGAAGTATCAGCGGAAAAGCGAAAGTTGATGAGAAAACAAAAATCATGTTCCTGGCATTTGAACTTGGATTGAAAATAATGGGTGAACATTAAGACAATAGATGTAGAGATGATGTTGTTTACCTGAAGTTTGAAATACGGGAGGTGAAATCGGGTTGGAAAAAGTAATGGTGATAGGTTGTCCGGGTAGTGGAAAAAGTACATTATCTATTGAACTAAGCAGGATAACCAGGCTTCCTTTATATCATCTGGATATGATGTATTGGAATTCAGATCGGACAACAGTTGAAAAATCTGTTTTTCTGCAGCGGCTTCAGCAGGTGCTGAAAGAAGACAGGTGGATTATCGATGGAAATTACGCATCTACTATGGAAATGAGAATGCAGTGCTGCGACACGGTAATATTTCTCGACTATCCCACAGATATCTGTTTCGAAGGCGTTCGCTCAAGAAGAGGCAAACCAAGAGCGGATATGCCGTGGATAGAATCGGAAGATGAAGAAGATTCTGAATTTATGGAGTTGATTTCTAATTACAACGATGTAAATAGACCTCATGTATTGAATCTGTTAGATCAATATCAGACAAAAAATATTGTTGTACTGCACAACAGAGAGCAGGCAAAGATATTTTTAAATGAAAAATCAGGAGAATATAGAGTTCCTGAACAAGGAATGTAAGCAAAGATCCACGGACAACGCTTTGTGCGCCGATTCTAAATCGGTTTAAGCGTGACCGTGGATTTTTCATATAATCATTTACGATAAAAGAATTAATGATAAACATTAAATAATTATTGACGAATAGTAATACTGTTGTTATATTAAATATGTAGTTAACGATAAACGTTAATTTATTAACGAAAAAGGAGAAGTAAATATGAATAAAAATCGAGAACTTGAACAAATGATGAGAATGGGAAAAATTCTGGATACGGCAACCAAGATTGTTTGTGAAATCGTTCAGTTTTTCTGCATTGTCGGTGCAGCGTTACTGGTGATTGGTATGCTTGGCTTGGGAGTGAGAATGGATCCAGCAACGATGGAACTTGCCTGGTTTGGTAAAGAAATTGTATTCGAATCTCTTTCCGGTGGAATGCAGATTTTAGTCATCATCGGTATGGTGGTGATTTGTGTATTTGCATTCGTTTTAGTGGGAGATCTTTCCAAGGCACTTCGTTCCGTGTTCCAGGCAGTCGCAAATGGCAGACCGTTTGAGGAATCTTCTGTCAAAGGCTTCCGCAGAACAGCTTTATGGAGTTTGGTAATCGGGATTCTCACCGGCAAGGGAGCCGGCATAGTTGTTGCGATTGCGTGCTTGCTTCTGGCATATATTTTCCATTACGGTGTTCTGCTGCAGCAGGAATCAGACGAGACATTATAAGGAGACTTTAATGGGAAAAATAATTTTACGTTTAGACAGAGTAATGGTAGACCGAAAAATGTCATTAAAAGAGCTGTCAGAAAAAGTAGGAGTTTCAAATGTTAACCTGTCAAAAATGAAAACAGGTAAAATCAGCGCAATTCGTTTTTCAACATTGGAGGCAATTTGTGAAGCACTGAATTGCCAGCCTGGAGATATTCTGGAATACGATCCGGACGCTGTCGATGAAGAATAAAGAGTGACTGCCGATTACGGATTAAGTTAGGTACATATTTGTTGATGTTGTAGTCTGATAGGAGGGCAATATGTTTATTACTGCATTGTTTAATGGAATTT
>JAUNAE010000486.1 GCA_030527765.1 Eubacteriales bacterium | reverse complement strand
TCCGGATCTTCCGGTTCTGCAGAATCCCCGGCTGCCTCCTCTCGAATAAGAATGTACTCCATGCCATATGCTCCCATATGGAGTTCTCCGTCTGTGAGGTACATCTCCATATCTGTATCCATACCTTCACCGCTTACAACGGCTTTGTCACCCTGAACTTCCCAGATCATCTCCTCCTGTTCTCCATCTGCCTCAAAGATAAGGGTTCCATCTTCCTGCACCATCAGTTTCAGTTCTGCACCGACATCCGCGAGGGACATGACGTCTTCTCCCATGGCCATAGAGATTCCCTTCCAGTTTCCTAAATAAACTGCACCTTCCGCACCCGGAGCAGTCGGTTCTTTGACCTCTGCCTCTTCCGGCTCCGGTGAACCGGTAGGTATTGGTTTTTGGGAAATCTTTTCAAGATACTCCATGGTCGGATCTCCATCAGTACCCGGTTCTTCATAATTTTCAATTCCGGAATCATAAAAAGCGCTCTCATCAATGCTCACATCTTCCGTTCCATAGTACAGGTTTTTTAAAGACTCTGTCTTATAAAAACTGTATTTGTCAATCTTTGATATTCCGTTTACAAAATAAACACTCTCCAAATTTCTGCATTCTTCGAAGGTATTCATTCCGCTGCTTGCAAGTGGTGCATAGCACAGAACCATCTCCAGCTGCTGACAATATGAAAAGCAGCCGTCCGAAAGTTTCTCAACAGTTTCCGGAATCACCAGGGTACGAATAGGAACCCAGGATTTGCGGTTGGTTAACACATCGGTATTTGTGTAATCTCTGCAGACATCAAAGGCATTGTAGTCGATTCCTGTAACAGTCACCCCTTCAATGGAATTTGGAATTACCACATCCACATCCGTTCCCGTATATTCCAGAAGCACTCCGGTATCCGGATCAATAACAAATTTCTCTTCCGGAGTGGTATTAAAAGGAACATGAATCAAATCCTCTCCTGATACGGGTACGGTCATTCCAAGCAAAATTGCCAGCGACAGAACCCCCAGTAACTTTTTCATACAGAATCACCTGCCCTTTCCCGGTCTGTAACGACCGATTCTTACACTGTCTGAAGAAGCGCTGACAAATACGAAGCTGACACGGAACTGTACACAAAGCCATCGATTTCCCCGTTAAGTTTTGCTTCTATAATCTGCTCAGCCATACCTTCTTCTGTGTTTTCATTCACCATTAACACAACTTTGCAATTCGGATCGCGTCCTTTCACAATCTTTCGAATTTTCATCCTCTCAGACATTCTCCATGGAAGGTACCCCGTGACTTCCATGAAAATAACCTCCGGAGATGTTAACTCACATTGATGAATCACATCGTCAGAATCGGACACATTGACAATGATGAAATCACCATCTTCCCGGAGAGATCGTTCCACTGCATCTGCAAACAAATAATTCTGCAGATTCATTAATACTTTTTTCACGCAATCACTCCCCTCTACCTTAAGTATGGTTTCAGTATAGTCTGATTCCCATGAAATTACCCCCTACTATGGTAGGGGAATGCAAAAAAATCAGCAAATCATCCCAAAACAGATGAATTGCTGATTCATTTAAATCTATTGTCTTTACAAATTGACACTCAATATTCCGGCAGGATCATGCGGCTTTTCAACGCAAGATAGCACAACTCCACAACACTTTTGGCTCCGGTTTTTTCTTTTAAATTTTTCACATGGTATCTCGTTGTTGAATAATCCACTCCCATAATGTCCGCAATTTCATGAAGACTTTTATTGGTCAGAAGATATCCGAGAAGTTCCAGCTCTTTTGGAGTAAACTCCGTGCTCCTCGCAAGACCGAGATATACTTCCGGCGGTGCTTCCGGATAAACATGCTCTCCTGCCATTGTGCGATCCATTACTGAGAGAAGTTCTTCCTTACTGACTTCCTTATACCAGAAACTGTCGGCTCCCGCTTCCCTGGCTTTCTCCAGAAAGCGGTAGTCCGGCGCACTTGTGACAATCACAATCTTAATCCATGGATATTTCTTTTTGACACGAGCGGCGGCGGCAATTCCGCTTTGCTCATTCGCTGTACAGACATCCATCAGAATCATTCCGATTCTTCCCCCTGCACAGTACACATCTACATTTCCGGCATCCTTGAGCATTCCTGCCAGGGAATAGCGATCTTTTGCTTTCTCAATATATGAGGCAAAAAGTTCCTGTACAATTCTCTCGTCATCTACAATCAGTACATTGGTCATTCCATGACACCCCCTTTGTCCGGAATCGAGACGGATAAACAGAATCCTCCGTCAATGGTGATTTTCATAGTTCCTCCTGCCCGCTCAATTTTCTGTCTTAGGGAAGAGAGACCGCCTCCCTCTGTAATTGAAGCAGTGGGCTTGTTTCCATTATTCGTAAGATCTGCATGAACTGTTGTCATGTCTTTGTAAACGGAGACATGAAGGCAGTCTCCTCCTGCATGTTGGATCGTGTTGGTCAGGCATTCTCTCATGGCATCCATCAGAATCTTCTGCACTTCTCTGTCCTTAGGGAGTTCCCCATGAAGCACGATTTTTGCCCCGATGGCTTTCGCTGTGTCCATCAGTTCTTCCATTGGATTCATCTGATCAGTCTGTCCGACTTCTCCCTTCAGGAGTGATACGGTTCTCTTCAGCTGCAAAATCAGCTCATCTTTTTCTTCCTGAGATCTCTCCGCATGAAGATATTGCTGCATTCGAAGAACACTTTTTCCCATT
>JAUNAE010000485.1 GCA_030527765.1 Eubacteriales bacterium | reverse complement strand
GTTGGCTCCGGTGTTTCCGTAGGTGTCGGCTCCGGTGTTTCTGTTGCTTCTGCCTCAGGCTCTGCTTCCCTCGTTTCAGAAGTTTCCTCTGTAGATTCCGCTGTCTCCGTCTCTTCTGCAGCCTTAGATTCCACTGTTTTTTCTGTAGTATTACCGTCCTCTTTCGCAGTTTCGCTGTCTTCTTTTGCGCTGAAATACAATGCTCCGACTGTTATTCCGGTTCCGATAATAGCGAGTGCACATACTACACAGGCAATAATAAGACCGATCTTTTTCTTAGGTGAATTATTCTTCGGTCCTTTTCCTTCCGGACCACTCTGACCCGTAATATAGCTTCCGGGACCATAATCTCCACCATATCCTCCCGGAATATACTCCGTTCCACGCTCTTCTTCCCAGAATCCCTGTCCCATCATGGCCTGGGTCTTCTCTCCCGGCTGTGTCTTTTCATTATCCCAGGATCCATTGTAAACCGGTGCATTACATTGAGTGCAAAAATTTGCTCCATCTTCAATGGGTGCACCGCACTGGTCACAAAATCTCATTGTTTCTATCTCCTTTTCTTGAATCAAGCGATCCTCAAGCATATCTTTGTAATTCGCTTGCTCATCACTGAATAACTGCTCATCGCTTTCATAGTTGCTTTTGCTCTACACTATCTTCTCCTGTTTTCAGGCCGGGTATATTCATATTCTACCTTGTTAAGCATTTTTTTTCGTTGTTTTTTAAATATTCCCGGAAGAATAATCAAAAGCACGAGGCCTGCGATTACTCCGATGATTCCGATGATCATCATAACAATTCCGATTGAAATCATATTCGCCCACCTAATCCCCTTATTCTCAAATGTTAAAACGCGAATCTCGTAAGATGATTAGATTCCTTCCTTTCTCTTTTTATTTCATTCATGATACCAGATTCTGTGTACGCAACTCCTCATAGGCCCGCTCAAGATTTTCCATATCAGCGTCCGTTTTTCCGGTTTTCTGCTTCCATTCTGCGTAATAATTTTCTGCAGACTGATAGTAGTTTTCAAATATCGTGTAGTCGCGATTTGCATAATTATCCTCCCTGTTTTGGATATCCCTCTCAAGCTGTGCACTATGCATATATACACGATAATCTCGATTCCATTTGCTTCTGGCTTCCTTTAGTATTGCGGCTGCCTCATCGTACATTTCGCCGCTTCTGTAAATGTCAGAAAGACTAAGATAATCTTTACAGAGAGGTTCTGTATAGGAGGTTTTGTATGTTTCCGCAGATTTTGCATACCAGTCTTTTTCACCGGTAAGTCTTCCTAACTCATAGTACGTTTTGGAAAGTTTCTGTTTCAACTCTGTCGAATCAGGCAACGCTTCCACTCCCTGTTCCAGAATATTTTTCTGCTCTGTTCGATACCCTTCCTGCGAAGCCTCATCTTCGCATAAAATATCCAGACAGGCTGCCGCTCCAAGATATGCTCTCTGTTGAATTTCTTTATTATTTGCCGAAAGGCAGGTTAAATATAACTCTTTTGCCGCCGCTGCATCGTTGGCTTCCTGCTTCATTTCTGCATGAACAAAATTCAGTTCCTCCGAAGCCAGCCCGAAATCTTCTGCCCGTCTCAAGGCTTCTTCCGCTTCTTGCGGCTGACCATTCCAGGAGTATGCAATAGCAAGTTCTCTATAATACTCTCCCTTTGCCTCTTCATCAATCGCTTTCTGATAGTTTACAGCTGCGTCTTCAAATTTATTCAATCCAAAATAGGATTCTCCCACAAGATAATACAGTGCATCCTTCTTTTCTGAACTGTTCTGCAGTTTTCGATTACGCAGCGCATTATTTTCAACAAAATCAATACAACCTGCAAAATCTTTATCCTGATAATATGCCAGAGCACGATAATACCATGCATCTACTCCTGATGGATTTTCCTTCCGTGCATCCTGGAAATAATCTTCGATTTGACCATAATTTCCACTATCAATGTCTGCCTCCATATTATGGATCAGCATCTGATACCTATCCTCAGAATCAATATCCATCTTAAAATATCCAATTGCAATGAGTGCAGCAAAGAAAAACACACTAATCAAGGTTCCGATATAAATTCTATTCTGCTTCTTCAAAAGTTGCGTATATTGTCTGTCGTTCACATAGATATTATTCAGATCATACAAAAGTTCCTCAGCAGTTTGATATCGGGCATTCGGATCTGCATTCAGACATTTCATAATAATACTGGCAAACACATCGTTGAGATCCGGCCGCAAACTTCGAATATCCAAAATATAACCGTTTGGCTGAATCATCGCCTTCTTGCCCGTTAAAATGCAATACAGGCTTGCCCCCAGAGAATAGAGATCTGCTCTTGCATCCACCGTTCTCCACTGACGCACATCTCTCTGAGTCTTATTATACTTCAGTGCCTGAATCTGCTCAGGAGGAGCATATCCCGGAGTCGCTCCTGTAACAATAGCACCCATACCACTCAGCTGTGTGGAAATATTAAAATCGATCAGCGCAATATTTCCTTCCGGAGTCAACATAATATTTCCCGGTTTGATATCACTGTGTATAATCGGACGTCTTTGACCATGTAGATATTTCAATGTTTCGCATAACTGTATCGCCCACTCCCGAACATTCTGCTCTTTGAACTTCGTTCCTCGCTTGAGATATTCCTGAAAAGAATATCCGGGAATATAATCCATAACCGTGTATACGCCACCATTCCATTCAATAAAGT
>JAUNAE010000484.1 GCA_030527765.1 Eubacteriales bacterium | reverse complement strand
GGGACTGACAGCAATCAACGAGCAATATAACTGCATAACGTTCTTATAGGAGCTTACAAGGCTCCTTTTATTTTGCCCAAAACATGAACGGCATAAAAAGCATTGTGGATCCTGTCGAGGAAAAACGGAGGTAAAGATGAAGAAAAAACAGGTAATGAACTTACACATTTTCGATGAGGAAAACAACGGAAACAACGGAAACGGTGGAAACAGCGGAATGGTGAAGGCAGCCAGGGAGGAAATGCCGGGTACACATTTGAACAGGCGGAGCAGATCGCAGAGGCCAGAGCAGAGAGAGCAACACGTTCTGCCCTTGCAGATTATTTCCGCAAGAATGGCATGAGCGAGTCTGAGATTACAGATGCAATCAAGGACTTCAAAGCCAAGAAAGAAGCAAACAAGCCGAATGTATCAGCCATTGAGAAAGAACGTGACGAGGCAAGAGCAGAACTGGAGAATCTGAAGAATACGAATTTCCTCAGAGATAAAGGTGTCAGAGCCGATGATCTGGATTATGTAGTATTCAAAGTTTCAAAACTTGTGGATGACAAAACAGATTTCAAAAAGGCAGCAGAGAAGTTCCTGAAGGAGAATCCGAGATATGCCGGTGGAAACAGCTATCGGGTATCTACATCAACCGGATCTCAGGGTAACGGAAACTCCGGAAGTATGAACACGTCCATCAATGATCGCATTCGTGCAGCAATGAAACGATAAGGAGAAATAACAATGAAAAACAAATTATTTATGAATCTTCACATTTTTGACGTTGATATTATTGACAGATCTGGAGCAGAGTCTCTGATCCCAACTCAGGAGTCTAATGAGATCATTCAGGGAGTAGTAGCACAGTCCGCAGTGCTGTCTCAGGGCCGCAGACTTGCCAATATGACATCCAGACAGTACAAAATGCCAGTGCTTGATATGCTGCCGGTGGCATATTTCGTAAACGGTGATAATGGCCAGAAACAGACCACCAAACAGGCATGGGACAAGAAATTCATTACTGCTGAGGAGATTGCAGTCATTGTTCCGATTCCGGAAGCAGTACTGGACGATTCCGAATATGATATCTGGGGAGAGGTAAGACCGAGAATTACAGAAGCATTCGGCAAAGTAATTGACTCTGCAATTCTCTTCGGAGCAAATAAACCGGATTCCTGGAGAGCTTCCGTTGTAGACACAGCTTCTGCGGCAGGATCTGTTGTAACTCTTGGAGAGGGAGACAGCCTTTATGATAAGATCATGGCAGAGAATGGAGTAATTGCGAAGGTCGAGGAGAGCGGATTTTTTGTAAACGGACATATGGCAGATATTTCCATGCGTGCGAAGCTTAGAGGACTCAAAGATACAACTGGACAGCCAATTTTCAAATCTGATCTGCAGTCTGGAACCAATTACACCTTGGATGGATCAAGAATGGTATTCCCGAACAATGGAGCTTTTGACAAATCCAAAGCAGCGATGATTTCCGGAGATTTCTCTCAGCTTACTTATGCGATCCGTCAGGATATCACCTTCAAGCTGTTCACAGAAGGTGTTGTTCAGAACCCGGATGGCACGATTGCATACAACCTTATGCAGAATGATATGGTTGCTCTTCGTGCAGTAATGAGACTTGGCTGGGAAATCCCGAATCCTATTAACTCACTGAAGAAAGATAAGACCAAGAGATGCCCATTCGCTGTTCTTAAAGAGGCGTGATAATCTAGGAGGCGGTTAAATGGTATATGTTCGTTTTGAAAAATACGAAATGTTAATGGGAACTGGAATAATTCCGGAAGAACAATTCGAAAAGTGGGAAAGAAAAGCGAGAGCGGAAGTAGATGCCAGAACATTTAACCGCCTCAGAAATCATCCGGAGCTTGTATCAGAGCAGGTTCAGGAATGCATTTGCGAAATTGCAGAACTGCTATATGAGGCTGAAAAACTAAGCAGTAATTCCGCTGCACCACTTGCCTCATATAGCAATGATGGTGAATCAGCTTCCTATGATCTTTCACGATCCGTCTATACAGAAGAAGGAAAGACCAGAAAAGTCCGGGATATTATATATAAATATCTCGGAACATCTGGTTTGCTGTATGCAGGGGTGTGAAAATGAATCCAAATTATACCCAAACGATTACCGTATATAATCGAATCAAAGCACCGGACACAGCGGATAAGAAGGAAGTATGGAGGAGTACGATCTTAGAAAACTGTTTCTGGAAAACACTGATTAATACCGGCTTTAATGAAACAAAGATCAGCACGCAGAATTCCTATGTGGCGAGGATACCGGAAGATTCAAGATATCTGCCTTATGCAGAATATGTTAAGGCACCGGAGGGACATTTTACGATCTCTGAAGGGGATATTCTGATTCGAGGAAAGTGCACAGAAACCATCGAGAAGATAGCAGGACAGACGGCCACGGAACTAATGCAGAGGCATAAGCCGGAGGCATTCAAAGTAACAGCATTTTCCGATAATACCGGGCATGCAGTGGCCAGTTCCCGCCATTATAGGGTAGGTGGATAATATGGAATTGAGTTTTGAATGGAATAAGCCTAAGAAACAAATTTGCTATGAGAAGTCCGGAAAAAGGGAAGGATATTTGAGACTGGCAAATTCGGCGGCACGATTCATGGATCCATATGTGCCGGCAAATAACCTGGTTCTGGCACAAAACATTCGAATTACTGCGGATGAAAAGGCAGGACATGTAACTTATAACTCACCATATGCACAT
>JAUNAE010000483.1 GCA_030527765.1 Eubacteriales bacterium | reverse complement strand
ATAAGCCGATCGAACCAATTACTTCGTTGTCCACCGTGAGCGCCCATCCGTAAAAAGACGGATTCTTTTCATATTGATCCAGATGCATCCCGATAAATCCTTTTGCAGATTCGATCTCTGCACAGGGCGCATAACTTATGTACCGATTTACCAGCGGATCACTGCCATAGTTTTGGAATACATCCTCGAAATCATTCTGTGTAAACTTTCGAAGCACAAGACGTTCAGTTCTTATCTCTATCGTTCCTTTATGATTCATATTTTCCCCCATTGATCACTCTGATCCGATGATAAATCACTCGGTATCTTTCTCAATTTTTTCGAGCACCATCTCTGCAAAATCTTTATAACTGTATCCCGGCGCATTCGCTGCGCTTCCATCTTCTCACCTATACATATCTCTTTATAAATGAAGTCACAGTGTTAACCACATTTCTGGCAAAAAATTCCGGTCCTCCATGATCCGCCCCTCGCAAAAGATACAAATAAGCTTCGTGGCCAGTCTTTTTCAACTTCTCATAGACCGCAACACTACAGGATGTGTTGACAATTCGATCCTTTGTTCCATGTATGATCAAAACAGGCGGCAGATCTGTACTCTCATCAATGTTGCATTCCACAGACAGCACTTTCTTTAACTCCGGATTTGCATTCATGTCTACACCGCCCATTTCAAGTCCTTCCGGGGACTGCGGACCACAATGATCCGGCGTTGAAGGATTTGAATCATCAGCGATAAAAGATGTTGAACCGTAAAAATTGATAATACAATTCACATCCGCTATGTACCCCGGATAAAGATTATCTGCAGCGTCATCGTCTTTTAAAATACCTCCGAACATTGCCGTATGTCCTCCGGAAGAATTGCCCGCAAGAACCATCTTGTCCCGGTCAATATGATACAGATCTGCATTCTTTTTCAAAAAGCGAATTGCATTCCTGGCATCCACTATGCAGGCCGGAAATTTTGCAATTCCACTGTGTCTGTATTCAACCGTCGCAACGACAAATCCCTGTTCAGCATAATGACTCAACATAGGAAGGGCTTCATAACAGTTTTGTTTTCCCCAACCGCTTCCCTGCACATACACGATACAGGGATACACTCCATCCTTACAATTTCGTGTATAAGGATACTGAATTTGCAGATGAAGTTTTACACCGTCAACCTCTGCATAGACAACATCCGGAATATATGCTACTCCCACTTCATTGCCGGTTGTCTCCAAAATACCGTCAGCACCTTTGTATTGAAACTCAGGAAATTCTTCATACGTCCAGTTTTTCAGTTCCATTGCATCTGCCTTTCTTCCCAAAATGATTTTTCAAAATTACTATTCTCTATAGAATCTTTATTCGTACAAAAACGGATCCAGCTGCTGATCGATTGCCCGCTTTCTTCTCACTTTCAGATGTGCAATGAGGCGTCCTCTTGCAACGACCATTTTCACATCTCTTAATGCGCACAGATCATCCAAAGGATTCTCTTCTGTCACAATCATATCCGCATCTTTTCCGACTTCGATGGATCCTGTGAGATCACCGATCCCGGCAAGCTGTGCATTTCGAAGGGTCGCCGTATATAAAGCAAATGCATTACTCACACCTACAAGCTTGTGAAAGTAGACCAGTTCTCTCCAAAAATCATATTGTGTGACCCACGGGCAGCCTACATCATTTCCGAGAGCAACCGGAATGTCATTTTCAATGGCACTCTTTGCAGCCGCAATACATCCTTCAAATACAATTTTTCCATTGTATTCGCCCATTTCATCGATACCTGACACTTCACGACGGAATTTTGCAAAAGGTAATGCCGGCGACAATGTGCAGGTCAAAAATGCATGGCGATCTTTATATAACTGAACAGTATCCTGATCCGGCATTGCACCGTGCTCGATGGAATCAACGCCATTTTCCAGCGCAACACGAACGCCCTCCGGTGATTCTACGTGCGCAGCAACATAAAAGCCTTTTTTATGGGCATAGTCACACACAGCTTTTACCATCTCCGGATCCATCTTTAATTCTCCGGGGACACCTTTTGCTTTTGCATCAAGCACACCTCCGGTAATCATCAATTTCACAAGATCCGTTTTCTGAAGGGTGGCTTTGTCCACTAATCGGAGAGCCTCCTCAATGTTGTTCGCTGCGATTGCAACAGAACCGGCCATGTGACCTTTCGGAACCGAAATTCCTTCATTCGAAGCGAGGATTCTGGGACCAACCCTCTTTCCGCTTGCAATTTCATCTCGAACTCTTGTATCCAGATCTCTCAATCCGCCAACCGTGCGCACAGTGGTGACGCCGCTCATCAGTTCTATTTTTGCATATTTTGCCACCAACTGATGAGCAATTTCTGCTGTCACCGGATTGGAAAACAGCATCTGTACCGTTTTGCTGGCGTCACTCTTTTTCTTTTGAGGCTTCCCGGAGCCTCCGTTGCCAGCCAGATGCACATGCATGTTAATTAAGCCTGGCATGATATAGTTGCCCTTCAGATCAATTTTCTTGTAACCAGACGGAATCTCTTTTGATTCTACAACTCCGCAAATCTTTGTGCCTTTAACTAAAATCGATTTTCCTTCTAATGGAATCATTTCTTTTGAGCCATCTAAGATGATTCCGTTTACATATGCACGTTTCATAACGTATACAGTCACTCCTCTGTCAGTATTTATGTATAACTAAGACTTCCCATACCGAAAATGGGATTAGTACCTTGAAAACTCAATACTT
>JAUNAE010000482.1:1602-2748 GCA_030527765.1 Eubacteriales bacterium | reverse complement strand
AGACACCAGCAGCATGTGGAACAGCATGTGGTGCAGGAGACACTAAGTAAAAGGTTAGTAGTTAAAGAGTTTTTCCCCAGAGGTTGTTCCTCTGGGGAAAAACTCAATATTCAAGCGTACTTCCTTATGCGCTTGAGAATCAAACTCATAAGGAAATACACTTGGTAGACTTATACGAAATAGTGGAGGCAAAGGTGATGAAGTCATATTTTTCTTTTCAATGGCATATAACAGACGACTGCGATCAGAGATGTAAACATTGTTATATTTTCGCAGAGGACAACTGCAAGAAATTAGATTCAATGAATTGGGAGCAAATACTTGAAGTATTAAAGAACTGTGAAGATTTCTGTGAAACATATGATAGACTTCCATATTTCTATATTACCGGTGGTGATCCAATTCTTCACCCACATTTCTGGGATTTGATGGAACTCTTGAAAGAGAAAGGCTATCCATTTACTTTGATGGGAAATCCTTTCCATCTTACTGCAGACGTATGCAAAAGACTTAAGGAATGCGGATGCCAGAAGTATCAGATGTCTTTAGATGGTCTAGAAGAGACTCACGATTGGTTTAGAAAACCAGGCTCTTTCAATACGACTCTTGAGAAAGTGAAGCTTATCAATGATGCAGGTATCAAATCGGTTATCATGACTACTGTTTCTGGAAAGAATATCAATGAAGTGCCAGGTATTATCGATGCTGTAGTAGAAGCTGGAGTAAATATCTATGCATTCTCCAGATATTGTCCAACTAGCCAGGAAAAGGCAGATGAGAGCAATGAGAACTATATGTCACCAAAACAGTACAGAAACCTCCTTGCAATTTGTGATGAGAAGTTTGAAGCATATAAGGCAGCTGGATGTCAGACATATTTCAATAAAAAGGATCATCTTTGGACTTTATACGAATACGAGAAGGGAACTTTTAAGATTCCTGAGAACGCTGATCCTAATATGATTTATGGCGGATGTAACTGTGGGAACTGCCATATGACAATTACACCAAAGGGTGAGGTGTTTGCTTGTAGACGTGTGCAGAATAGTTTAGTTGCTGATGTATATGAAGAGCGCCTAGCAGGTATCTGGGTAAATCAGATGGAAAATTACAGACAGTTTGACAAATTTAAAAAGTGCTCTAAAT
>JAUNAE010000482.1:0-1592 GCA_030527765.1 Eubacteriales bacterium | reverse complement strand
ATGTGAACTTAAAGCTTGGTGCAGAGGATGCCCAGCGGTTGCAAGCGGCGCAAGAGGAGACTTCTATGATGCAGATCCTCAGTGTTGGAAAGAGGTAGAGTAGTATATGAAAAATATTGATTTTTTTAAATCGCTAGATTACAGCAATGGCCTAGAGGTTGCTGTAAAAACACTTAAGAGATTTCCGTTACAATATGGTACAACATTAGGTTTGGATGGTAACTCTCAAGTTAGACCGCTTGAATTTAAATTTGAAGAAGATGGAGTGCTGTATTTTGACACGGTAGATTTCTACACTTCATATAAAGAAATGAAAGCGCATCCAACAATACAGCTGTGTGTTTGCGATCAAGAAACAATGACATATGTTCGCGTTGGAGGAACGGTAAATTTTACAAGAGACAAGAAAGTTATAGATAGATGTTTCGAAAATAGCCCGGTTCTTACATCTCAGTTTGGTAATAATAGGGAAGTCGTAGTCGGATACTATCTTACAGATGCGTGGGTTGAGTTCAACTCTTTCGCAGATGGACTTGAAGCACATAAGTATCAGCTTAACAACAAGGCTAGTTAATCTATTAGGAGGAATCAGCAAATGTCACAGAGTAACATTCCAGATAAAATGAGAGCTGTAGTGCTTACTAAACCTACAGCTGCCGAAGATGTAGTACTTTCTGAGATAGATGTACCTAAAGTACATCCTGGATGGGTACTTGTAAGAATTAAAGCACTTGGTTTAAATCATTCAGAGCAAATCTTAAGGTTGCATGAGATAGAAGCTGATTATATTCAGAAACCAATTATTCCAGGAATTGAATGTGTAGGTGAGATTGAAGATCCTTCAGATACTAACTTTGCGGTTGGGCAAAAAGTTGTTGCTCTTATGGGTGGTATGGGAAGAAGCTTCAATGGCGGATATGCAGAATACGCACTTCTTCCAGCTCATCACGTATTTGCTATAGAAAGCAATTTACCATGGAAAGAAATTGCTGCTGTGCCAGAGACATACTTTACAGCATGGGGAAGCTTGTTTGAATGTTTGAACTTAAAGCCTGAAGACACTTTACTTGTTCGTGGAGCAACTTGTGCTCTTGGATATGCAGCTGTTCAGATTGCAAAAACAATTGGTTGCAAGGTTATAGCAACAACTCATAGAGAAGAGAAGCTACCATTGCTTGAAGAAGCAGATATTGCAATTGTGGATGATGGAGATTTAAGAGGCAAAATTGAACCTGTGACAAAGGTGCTGGAATTGGTAGGCCCTAAGACGCTTCGTAATTCATTGTTGCTCGTAAAGAAACAAGGTATTGTGTGCAATACAGGGGTGCTCGGAAATGTGTTTGCACTTAATAATTTTGATCCAATCAAAGCGATTCCAAACGGAGTATATCTAACTGGATTTCATAGCAATTTTCCAACTCAGGAGATAATGAAGGATATATTTGAATTTATCCAGAACTATGGAGTGTCACCTAAGATTGGTGCAAGCTATAAATTTGATGACATTACGCAGGCAATGATTGATATGGATAATCATAAGGTAAATGGCAAAATGGTAGTTGAAATGTGAGGTGAATGGTATGGATTTAGAT
>JAUNAE010000481.1 GCA_030527765.1 Eubacteriales bacterium | reverse complement strand
TGATTCATCTGGTGAAGATGGCTCAGAAGGGTGCACAGTTCGTGATCGTCACGCACTCTCCGATACTGCTTGCGATTCCAGATGCCGATATCTTTTCCTTTGATGAGGGAAGTATCCAGCAGATCCGATATGAGGATACTGAGAGTTATCAGATTACAAAGATGTTCCTGGATAACAGGGAATATATGCTGAAGCGATTGCTTGCAGAGGATGAGGAAGAGTAAGGGCCGGCTATTATACTACGTGTAGAATGACAGACGGAGAAGAACTTGGTACGATTAGAGTAATTATCTTTTGAAGAGGAGGAAATGCCGGTGATTTACATTACAGGTGACTGCCATGGAATTTTTGAACGGTTTAATCCGAGCATTTTCCCTGAGCAGAATGAAATGACAAAAGAAGATTATGTGATTATCTGCGGCGATTTCGGTGGCGTGTGGCACAGAGATGAAGAGAGCAAAGAGGAAACGATGGTATTGGATTGGCTGGATTCAAGACCTTTTACCGCACTCTTTGTCTGCGGTAATCACGAGAACTTTGACCGCTTATACCAGTATCCTGTGGAGGACTGGCACGGTGGCAAGATACACAAGATTAGAGATTCTGTGTTTCATCTCATGAGAGGACAGGTCTTTGAGATTGAGGAAAAGAAGATTTTCAGCTTCGGAGGAGCCAGCAGTCATGATATTCAAGGTGGAATACTGGAACCGGATGATCCGGAGTTTGAAAAATTATATGCTGCGTTAAGCAGAGGATATCTTCCGTTCCGTATCAATCATTGGAGTTGGTGGAAGCAGGAGCTGCCATCCCAGGAAGAAATGGCAGAAGGCCTGAAAAATCTGGAGAAACATAACAACGAGGTTGATTTTATTGTAACGCATACTTGTTCAACGAGTACGCAGGCTCTGATCGGACATGGAAGCTATTCCAGGGATTATCTCAATGTATATCTGGAGGAAATAAGGCAGAAATGTAAGTTCAAGAAATGGTTCTTCGGACATTATCACGATAATCGCAATGTGAATGCAGAGGAGATACTGCTCTGGGAGCAGATTATTCGAATCGCGTAGGCAGGAGTTTGTATGGAAACAGAAAATAAAAACATCCATGTAATTAAAGTAGATATGGAAAATAGACCGCCAGAGGATATTGCAAGGGATGCAGCTCTTCAGATTGCAGCACTTTTTGATCATCTGGTGGAAGAACAGCAGAAGCAGAAAGAAAGCAGATAGGATTAGACTTTTGGGTAAAGAAGGTGATTTGGGTTTGCATGAATTGGAATTTAAAGAGGAGGAAATCCGCATTATTCTTAATTCACTGGATTTCTATTCAAGGATTTGGATTGGGCAGTACAGAGAAATTATGATGGATCTCAGGTGGTACAGAAATTATAAACAGTTGGATGATCTAGATGAAACATTGCGCAGAAAGTTTTGGAAAATGAGAGTTATTCTTTTGCCGAAACTTCGTCATTATGATTTGTCTGCAAGCCATGGCATTTTTTCGCCAGACAGAGATGTGAAAGCTGCGATTGCCTATGATATGCAGCAGGAATTTCGGTATAGGAAGGCATGGTTTTTGAATCCTGAGGGTGGATATACTGTAGACTTTGGAAAGCCTCTTCCATGCGAGGATGATCCCTGTGATTTTCCGAAAGCAGAATGTTATAAGGTGGACGGGGAATTCAGGATTAAAGTCTATATTGATGATGTTCAATTGGGTGTTTTGATTGATGCGTTGAACATCGGAATTCTTGAGTACGGATGCCAGATCCGGAAATTGTTCGAGTATTATACCGAAGATGCAGAGGCTTTAAAAATAGCTGATGAACTAACGGAAATATTAATGTGTGTTGAGACTGTCAGAGAGATGGATAATAAAATTGATTACGATTTAGTACGGCGGTTGACTGCTGTTCGAGACAATAAGGAATAGCAATAAATATGCGAGACATTCTTGGAGGAATGGATTGTGGCAAGGTATTATAAAGGAAAAAGAATAGGAGCCAATGTCTACACCCAGGGCAAGTTTGGGAAAAGGCTTCGTGAAACGTTAGATACAGATAATCCATTTTTGTATTCTGATGGCAGATATCCCACAAAACTGACTTCAGCTGATTTGCCGGAGGATTATATTAAGATTCACAGTAGAGTGATTTGGTATATGAAGGGATATCTGAGGACCTCAGGCATTGTGGATATGAAGTACAGATGGGTTAGAGAAAATCACCTGTTTAAGGATGATTATATCTATATTTCGTATCATGGACCATTGAAAGAAGTAACTTCCCGGTGGGGATTTAAAGACTTTGAGGATTATGATGTTTGTGTCTGCGGTAATGATATTGTTGATATCGTTCTAGCTGCAGAAAAGTATTCAGGCTTTGACACATCAGAAGTCAGAGCTGAAATTGAGAAAAAGAGAGTATGGCTGCGGGATAATGAGCCAGAGTATTATAAGGATTGCAGGCTTGAAGATAGAGATATCTTTGAGCAATGGATTGAAAAAGGATATGTCTGATTCAGCTTGAATTCTCGGATGGAGCAGACGTTGGAAAGAAGGTGAGTACATGATTTATTTTACCAGTGATCTGCATCTGGGGCATCGTGGAATCATAACCATGAGAAACAGACCATTTGCAGATGTGGAGGAAATGAACCGGTCATTGATAGCGAATTTCAATGCGGTTGTCCATAAAGATGATACGGTATATATCCTTGGCGACCTTGCACATCATATGCAGGTGGAAGAAG